>JAAYTW010000057.1 GCA_012517955.1 Candidatus Zixiibacteriota bacterium
TCAAATTACGATTACAAGCACCCGATTTCACGACCGCAAATCGTTTGGCCGAAGCTATTATCGCCAAATTCCCGAATTCGGGCGCGGCGGCTATGGATGAAGCCAACGTTCATGTTAACTTACCGGATACTATACAAAGCAGCGGCGATGTGGTAAAATTTTTGGCCTCAATTGAAAATTTGGAAATCGTTCCTGATGTGCCGGCCAGGGTCGTTATCAACGAGAAAACCGGCACTATCGTCGCAGGTGAACATGTTACGATTTCATCCGTGATGTTGGCACATGGAAATCTCAATATTGAAATAAAAGCGACGCCGCTGGTTTCACAACCGGAGCCTTTCTCGCAGGGAAATACCGTTCTCACCCGCGATTCTCAAGTCAGCGTACAACCGGAATCCGCCCGAATAATCTATATGGAACAGCAAGCCAATATAGGCGATTTATCGAAAGCTCTTAATGAAATCGGCGCCTCGCCAAGAGACATCATCGCCATTTTCCAGGCTTTGCGGACCGCCGGCGCGTTGCGGGCTGAACTTGTTATTATGTGAGGAATGATGAAAATATCCGTCATCGATAAACAAATTCCCATCGAAAAGACCGGCAAAACCTCTAAAGCCGAGCAGGAAATCAAACTGCTTAAACTTAAAAAAGCCTGCCAGGATTTTGAGTCGATTTTTATCTACTACATGCTTAAATCGATGCGCACGTCCGATTAGAAGACAAATCTATTTGGTAAAGGGCTGGGGTCAGATATTTTTATGCAGATGTTCGATGAGGGGCTTGCCGATAAAATGGCGGCCTCCGGACAGCTTAATATCGCCGGCGCCATGTTTTCGAAATACGCCGCGATGGTGGGGGGCGAAAACAATCCAGTATCTCAATCGCTAAAACCCCGCGGAGGCGGTATTGAACGCGTATCCAGAGAGGCAACATCGTCTCAGACCGTGTCATCTACTAATGAGGTTAAATCGGTTGAAATAAGTCGTGTCATCCCCGATCCGCAATTGGCGGTTCCCGATACTAAAATGACATCGCCGCCCGTTTCAATCGACGCGCCGCGAGCGGATGCCACCGCTGTCGCGGACAAATATTTTATCGGTTCACCGACCGTGTCGAATAAAACCGCCAGGATGAAGGCCAAAGTCGACCAGTATGATGATATTATCGCCGATGCCGCTTCCGCAAATAAAGTCGATCCGAACCTCGTGAAAGCCGTGATTCTGCAAGAATCAGGGGGTAACCCGAGGGCGATCTCGGCCAAAGGCGCCAAGGGATTAATGCAGATTATGGACGCGACAGCCAAAATGCTTGGAGTAACCGATCCTTTTGATATAAAGCAAAATATCGAGGGCGGGGTTAAGTATCTGGCGCAGCTCATCAATAAATTCGAGGGGAATATCCAAAAAGCGTTGGCCGCTTATAACGCCGGACCGGCGGCCGTTCAAAAATATGATGGTGTCCCACCGTACGACGAAACCACCGATTTCGTAAATTCCGTGATGTCGCATTTAAATGGGTTATTAAATTTCGATAAATCCCGATAAAAATAGTGATGGCAAATGTTATGGATGAAATAGCAGGAATCTTAAATCAGGAACTGGATGCTTTTAACCGTTTTCTCGTTTTGCTGGATGACCAGAATCGGCAAATCGCCAAAAACGATATCGAGGCTTTAACCAAAACCAACGCCGATCTTGACTTGTTAAGCAACCAAGTCAGCGACCTCGAACGCTATCGGCAGGCTTTGACTCAGGAGCTTTCTCGTCAGCTTAAACTCGAAAAAGATAACCCTACGCTTAACGATTTGGTTAGCAGACTTGACGGGATTTCATCCGAGAGGTTACGCGCTCTTCGGCAGGCGATACTTGAAGTCCATAAGAAAATCGCCGAGAAAAGCCGGCGTAATAAATTCTTGATTGATAAATCGCGATTTCTAATAGCCGAATCGATGAAGATTATGAGCAATCGGCCGGCGGCGACTTATGAAAGACCCCGCCCGGAAAAAATAGAAAGCGGCAATGGTTGTCTGGTAAACCGCTCGGCTTAAAAGGGGTATTTGATGTACGGAATTAATATTGGCTTTGAAATTGGGAAAAGAGCCCTATTGGCTCAGCAATATTCGCTTAATTTAACCGGACATAATATCGCCAACGTTAATACGCCCGGATTTACCAGGCAACAGGCGATACTAAGCTCAAGCCGTCCATTTGTCAGCGCTGCCGGGATATTCGGCACGGGCGTCGATGTAGTCGACGTAAGGCATTTGCGTTCTATATTCCTTGACGAACAGTACCGCCAGGAAACCCAGAATTTGGGAAAATGGCAAATGCTTTCCAGCAGTTGGAGTCAAATCGAGACCATTTATATGGAACCTTCAGACAGCGGTTTTTCGACGGTACTCGATAATTTTTGGAGCGCCTGGAGCGATCTCGCGGCAAGTCCGGACGATCAAGCCGCCAGAGTGGCGGTAAGGGAACAGGCGACTTTGTTGACTAACGCGTTCCATCATTTCGCCACCCAACTAAGCGATTATCAAAAATCTTTGGATGATGATATAGATAAGCGCATTTCACAGATTAACCAAATTGGAGCCCAAATTGCCAATCTCAATTCCCAAATTGCCTCCACCGAGCTCAATGGTAATATCGCCAATGACCTACGTGATACCCGGGATTACTTAATAGATGAATTATCGCAATATGTCAACGTCCAGGTCATCGAAAAACCTACCGGAGAAGTATCGGTATTGATTGGAGCCATGCAATTTGTTGACGGCATCAACGTGTATGACCTCGAAACGACCGTAAAAGGGTCGGGCGCTAATATAGTCCATACCATTCAGTTCAAAAATTCGAAGGTCAAACCTGATATCGAATCGGGCGAATTATCGGCATTGATTGATCTTCGCGATAATATCGTGCCCGATAGGATAAGAGAGCTCGACCAAATGGCGGTCACCCTGGTTAGGAGCTTGAATGAAATCCATCGGCGCGGAATCGGTTTGGATGGTAAAACGGGACAAGACTTCTTCAAGGCTACTGTAACCGGAGCCGCCGATATCAATCTCGATGACGCTATTATAGAAGATGTAGCGCATATTGCGGCTTCTTTAAACGGCGAGGCCGGCGATAATACGATTGCCCTCGAAATTGCAGGCCTGCGCTCCAATTTGACAATGAACGGCGGCACGGCGACTTTCGGCGATTATTATAACGCTATTGTCGGAATAGTCGGCGTCCGGGCCAAAGAAGCATCCGATTTAGCCCAAAATCAACAGACCTTGCTTAATCATATCGATGAAAACAGGCAATCTTTGGAAGGCGTTTCTCTTGATGAAGAAACGACGAATATGCTGAAATATCAACATGCGTATCAAGCGGCGGCCAGGGTCATTACGACAATGGATGAGGCTTTGAACACGGTTATAAATAACATGGGTTTGGTCGGACGTTAAGCCGGGTATTTTTGACTTAGAGGTGTATTGTGTTAATCCTGACAAGGAAGTTGGGTGAATCGATTACAATAGGTGATAATATAAAAATCACCGTTTTGGGTATTAATGGAAAACAGGTGAAATTGGGAATCCTGGCTCCCGATAAGGTATCGGTTCATAGAGAAGAAATTTACAATAGAATACAGGAAGAAAATAAACAGGCTTCACTGGCTTTGAAAGAAGATTTGCTTGAGGTGGCCAGAATACTGAAAGCGAGAAAGTCGAAATAAGACGATTCGCATCAGAGAAGGTCGCCCAAGAAATATCGGCAAAGGAATAGTATGCGAATTACCAATAAAATGATAAACAGCCGCGTACTTGCCAATCTGTCAAGCGCGGCCGAACGCTATATAAAACTGCAAACCGAATCTTCTTCGGGCAAACGAATCAATAAACCATCCGATGACCCTCTTGGCATCACCAAGGATTTAAATTTTAGATCGCGTTTATCCGATGTATCACAGTTCCAAACCAATTTAAGTCACGCCCAATCATGGCTGGCTTTCAGCGATTTGGCGCTCAATAGTATAGATGAATTTATCACTGAGGCCAAAGACCTGGCCACCCAGCTGGGCAACGACACGTATGACGAAAACGCCAGAATCGCCGGCGCGACCCAGGCCCGCGAATTATTCAACAGCATCATAGATTCGGCCAATTCACAATACCGAAATAAATATATATTTTCCGGGTCCAAGACAAATCTCCCGCCTATACTCACAAACTCAATTGGAGTTGTATATCAAGGCGATAACCAGGCTCTTAATATAGAGACCGACCTTAAGTCATATCTTCAAGTCAACGCCATCGGAAGCGATTTCTTGACAAAACCGGTAATCACCCTCGGCGATGGTTTTGATTTAAATCCCGGAATTCAGCCTAACATGTGGCTGTCAGAATTGAACGCGGGAAAAGGTGTCCAGATGGGCAACGGCCATTTTATTATCAATACCATAAACGGACGTTACGATATTGATATCTCGACGGCCAAAAATATACGCCAAGTGCTTGACCAAATAAACGCGGCCGCGATACCCAATTTCACGGCCTCGATATCTGAAAACGGCAACAGCCTTCAATTTAAAGATACTACGGCCAATCAGATTACCAATACGACTCCGCTGGCGCTCCTTCATAAAGGTCAGGGTATATCGCAATCGCCAGGCACGTTCGTAATCAGGACTTCGGACAGCGTCCTATCAGTAACGATAGATGTTTCCGGGGCTATGACGATGGGCGACGTGATTAATACGATAAATAATTCCTTAGCCGCCGGAGGAATCGCAAACGTTACGGCATCTATTGACCCAATCGAAAATCGTATTGTTCTTTCCGATTCAAATGCCGCGCCTTTAAATCTCGTTATCGAAGAGTCGAGTTCCAATAGCACTACCGCGGCGGAACTGGGAATAAAAGGGGAGATGCTTGGTTCGAAAATCGGCGAAAAATTGGAGCCAAATCATATTTTGGTTACCGAAGCGGTCGACGGGCAGACTCTGGCACAGGATCTCGGTATCCTTAAAGGAACCGAGTTTGAAGCGATTATCGGTGATGACATGAATCCCCGATTGACCTATTTTACCAAGATTTCATCTCTAAATAATAACAGCGGGATTGAACTAGGCAAGATTCGTATCACCAATGGATTCGATTATGCCGATGTCGATCTTGCTCCCTTAAACGCGAATCCCGACGCCACGATAATGGATTTGATTGACCTGATAAATCGTTCGGGCGTAAATGTTTCGGCTTATATAAATGATGACCGTACCGGTATTATAGTCAAATCGAAATATAATGACAGGTCATTGATGATTACTGAAGCCGATTCCGGCAGAACTGCGAGCGCGCTCGGTATATTCGGATCTCCGGATCTTCTGGGGAACATGTTGATTTTGGAAAAAGCTCTGTCACGAAATAAAACCGAAGAAATTTCGGCCACTCAGGTAGTATTCAACAAGGCTCTTGATCAAGTCCTAACCGTCCGTTCCCAAATCGGTTCGCGAGTGGTCCGCGCCGAGTCGACCGGCGATAAATTACTTAACCTGCAGACCCAGGTGACCAAACAGCTTTCGGAAGTAGAAGACGCGGATATTATAAAGGTCGTGACCGATCTCGCGACTGCCGAAACGATTTATCAAACGTCTCTGGCGTCCGCGGCAAGGATTATGCAGCAATCGCTTTTGGATTTTTTACAATAGGAGGGACAATTGCCCCATTTTAACACGGTCAAGTTCGGTAAGATCCAATACAGCGAATCCGATGTCATTACATTCGTGAGAGCAATTCTTGGTTTTGAAGATTTGCGAAGGTACGTGATAATTACGCGTCCCGAATCGGATCCTTTCAAATGGCTGCAATCTCTGGAGGACCCTAATGTCGCTTTCGTGATTGTCGAACCGCGCCTGATACTTGATAATTACATTGTGGAATTAAGCCAGCATGATATCAAGCAACTGCATGGCTCCCAGCAGCTAAACGACTATAAGATATTCGTCATAATGACCGTCCCTAAAGGGCATCCCGAAAAAATATCCGTCAATCTTCAGGGGCCGTTGATAATAAATATAAAAAACATGAAAGCCATCCAGATGGTTTTGAATAATCCAGATTACGATATCCGTTTCAGTCTTTTTAAAAATCAGCCAACGGTAACGACATGATTAATTGATATTGATGAATATCCAAAGAGCCTCTTTAAACGATTACCTAATAAGCTATAAGGGGCATGGAATGATCGAACATGCCTCTAAAACCAATTCTATAGGTCACGTTGTCAATCATGAGCGCAGACATCTTGCCCAGTTCGAAAGCCGTGCCCGGGCCCGCAATCTCGATATTATTAAGGAAGATATTTCGATATGCTATAAAATCATCGACAATAAAATAGTGGCCGTTGCCGGCAAGGCATCCCTGATTGCCCGCGCCCAAAACCCCACCCAAAATCAAATGACCCAATCAGACTCCATCGATATTAATGAACCGGCGTCTCCTATGAGCGCCGAAAGCGAAAAAGAGTCGATAAACGACATCGACCGATTAGTTAATCGGATAGAAGCCGCCTTAGTCACGATAAATAATCGGCTCGAAGGGCTTTCTGATAACGAAAGCGAAAAACGATTCGATAAATCGGCCGATAAGACCAGGCTGGAAACAAAAAGAGAACGACTGGAATCAAAACTGAATGAATTGAAATCGAAGAAACTTGAAATAACTCAAAAGGAAATACTTGGCAGTCTGGCCGAATTGATGGCCGACGCGTCGAACCTTATCAAAGCTATTTATACCGCTAAAAGCGGTAATGAAAACCAACGTTATTCCGATAAATATTCTAAGATTGAAGTTCCCGATTATCCGACGCAGTACACCGGATTAATGATGGACGCGACGATTTAGATATCAAATTCCGCGCGAGGTAATAAAAATGACGAATGATGATGTAATGTTTGATGAGAATTATTCCGTTCTCGAAGATGCTTTCAAAATGGTTGAACATGGCGAATATGAAATCGCCGCCGCCATGCTCGAAAAATATCTACAATCATCTCCAGGCGATATCGACGCTATTCATTTGATGGGCGCAACCCAAGCTAAGATGGGGAATATCGATAGGGCGGAGAGCCTTTTTAAAAAAGAGCTGGAGATAAATCCCAACCGCCCCGATGCTTTTTATAATCTGGGCCTGATTCATATACAACAAAACCGCATCGCCGAGGCCATAAACGATTACGAAAATGTTATCAAATTGAAACCGGCAGATAATCAGGCTTTGAACGATTTGGGCGTGCTATATATGTCGCAGGGGGACAAGGTCAATGGAGAACGACTGTTATCTCAGGCTCTAAAATCTGACCCGACATATAAAGACGCGTTTTTAAATCTATTTGAAATACTATGGAAGCAGAATAGATATAATGAGGCGGTCGAACACGTTTATGATTTCCTTACCGCGCTTGTTCCCCAAAGTGCGTCTCAACAGCCGCCGGTGGATTCGAACCCAACCGTCGAGCAACCAGCGCCATCAATCACGATTAAGCACAAAGCGCCGGCGATAATTAAATTAAGCCAGTCCGAAAAGCTTGATATTTTCGAGAAACACGTTCCCGAAAGCCTTCGTGCCAAAAAAACCGGAATGAATATGGCTATTATCGCCGATTTCAATATAGCCGGGCAACTGACGCAATTGTTTAGATTGATAAACGAAAAGACGATTCATAGAGCGAGATGTATAATCGTCCACGATGATTACTTATCTTACGACAAAGACCTGGTGTTGTCTGATAATAAACCGGATGATTTCGAAACCGCTTTGAAGATAATCGAAAACGCCGATTTCTATCATATCGGTCGTTTCCCGGTCAAAATTGGAGACCTTGACCTGGCCGATTATCTGCGGCCGGATAACGCGGTGATTCAGTATTTTGGCAGCGATTTACGCAATGACGGATTTAATATCTATAACTGGCATAAATCAAACCGCATAGTCGGTCTATCCGCCTGGGATTACACAATGCTAAAAGACTCGCCGTTTTTCTACCATATCAACATGATGTTCGATGCCTCCCGCGTTAAGCGGGCTCCTTATCCCGAGGGAACGCTTAAAATCGTCCATCCAACTACTAATAGAAATATAAAGAAAACCGAATTGTTTTTAAACACGATTGACAGACTTCGCCGCGAAGGATGCGATATTGAACCGGTTCTAATTGAGCATAAAACCAATCAGGAATGTCTTGATTTGAAATCACAGGCGCATTTGACTTATGACCAAATTTCGGTCGGCATTTATGGGGTCTCGGCGATTGAATCGATGGCGGCAGGGCATGTCGTTTTTGGCGGAATCTCAAATTTCGCTGCCAGTTATCATCCAGATAACCCGATAGTCTGGGTTACCGAAAACAGCCTGGCCCAGCGAATAAAATATTTTGTGGAACATCGCGAGCAGATTCCAGATCGCGGTCAGGCCGGCATAGACTGGGTAAAGATGCATCATGACCCCATGAAAATACTCTGTCAGCATCTTTATATGTACGATTTTATTAAGCATGGCCATCGTTTTTTAGAGGAATCCGATGCCCAATTGATGAGGTAACGATATGATAGAGAATAAAAAAATATTCATTACGGGAGGCGCCGGATTTATCGGAACCTCCATCGTCGGCCGATTGGTGGATGCCAATGAGATTATTATTTATGATAATCTGTCTCGTAACAGCCTTAAAGATGCCTATTTTAAAAATCATCATAACCTGAAAGTAATTAGAGGCGATATCCTTGATTATGAGAACCTGGCGCGTCAAATGAAAGGCGCGGATATAATAATCCATCTGGCGGCCGTGGCTGGAATCGATACCGTGATTAAAAGCCCGATTACCACAATGAAAGTCAATTTGCTTGGCACATACAACGTCCTGGAGGCGGCCAGCGCCTTGTCCAAACTCGATCGCTTAGTCGAATTTTCAACATCCGAAGTATTCGGCTCCTACGCTTTCAGGTCAGAAGAAAATGACAGCACAGCCTTGGGTGCCGTCGGCAACGCTCGATGGACTTACGCCGTAAGCAAATTGGCGGGGGAGCATCTTGCTTACAGCTATTATTCCGAACGCCAATTGCCGACGGTATCAATTCGCCCATTTAATATTTATGGGCCCGGTCAGGTCGGCGAAGGCGCGATACATCATTTTATAACGCGCGCCTTACGAAACCAGTTTTTGACCATACACGGCGACGGCGACCAAATTCGTTCTTGGTGCTATATCGATGATTTGCTCGATGGGGTGATGCTGGCGCTGGAAAAACCCGAAGCCGTCGGTAATAGTTTCAATATCGGCAATCCGCGCGGCACAATAACTATCAACGGTCTGGCGATGGCCGTTGTGAGGGTGACCTATTCAAAATCAAAAATCGTCTATGTTCCCAAACATTTTGCTGATGTCGAATTGCGCATTCCTAATATCGACAAAGCGAAACGCCTTCTTGGTTACGAACCGAAAATAGACCTTGAGGAAGGGCTTAGACGAACGGCCACTTGGTACTATGGAAAAATCAACGGTAATAAAGCTAATAAGGCCGCGACTTTCTCAATCTGAGATTCAGGCGGTCAATCAGGTCCTTGAAACGGGTATGTTGGTATCGGGACCTGTGGTTCAGCGATTTGAAAACAGCCTGGCCGAATATCTTGGCGTGAAACACGTAATCTGCGTGTCATCGGGTACGGCCGCTTTACATCTTTCGTTGCTGGCCGCGGGTATAAAACCGCAAGATGAAGTTATTGTACCCGCTTTCACTTTTCCGGCCACCGCTAATGTAGTCGAAAATGTGGGCGCCGTTCCCATCTTTGTCGATTGTGGGCTTGACGGTCTTAACCTTGATGTTAATGATATAGAGCGTCATATCGGCCCGCAAACAAGGGCAATCATGCCGGTACACGGACTCGGCTTTCCGGCCGATATGGATATTATTAATGATATAGCGGCGAAATATAACCTTACCGTGATAGAGGATGCCGCTTGTGCCCTTGGGTCACGTTATAAGAATAGACTTTGCGGGACGATAGGTGATATTGGCGCGTTTAGTTTTCACCCGCGGAAACTATTAACGACCGGCGAGGGAGGGGCGATAGTCGTTAAAGATGAGATTACGGCAAGTTTAGTGAAAAGCCTGCGTAATCACGGCTATGATGACGGCGATTATCGTTATGCCGGATATAATTATCGTATGACCGATTTTCAGGCCGCTATGGGTTTGTCGCAATTAGATTCATACGCGGAATATCTTGAGGAAAGAAAGAAACTTGCTCATGAACTTGCCCTTTTACTGGGAAGGTTTCATTGGCTGGAGGTAATCAAACCTGAAATCGGAACCGAGCCGAATTGCCAGACTTTTGTCGTCAGATTAGCCGAGGATATCGACAGAAAATCGCTGCTTAATTTCTTGGCCTCAAGAAATATCGAAGCCACCATTGGTACGTATTGCGTGCCGATGACTCATTATTATCGGGTCCGTTATGGCTATCGGGCTGAGGAGTTTCCAAAATCCTATGATTCTTATAATCGCCTGGTATCGCTACCGCTTTATCACGGTATGAAACCGATTGAAATGGTTATCATATTCGAGGCCCTTAAAGACTTTACGATAGAAATGGTAAAGGAACTGGTCTGATGCATAAAATAGCGATTGCCGGAAACACGTCTTTAGCATATTACTGCGCCCAAAAATTGTGTCGAAGTGGAGCGCCGGTAGATATCATATTCTATCCGAAAAAGGGCAACGCCGATTTGTACGATGCGGTGGATTTTTCGCCGCTGGCGGGCGAATTCAGAATTTGTCGGGAGGGGTTACCTCTTTCAAAAGACAAAATGGATTTTCCCCAGATTGATATCTTGATAAAGCTTGAATGGCCGGAAAAGCTCAGAATTCCGATTGTCCCTAACTTGGGGACTTTAAGCGTCAACCTTAATGGGCAGTATGCCGGCGGTCAAATACTTGATGTCGCGGCCGCTCTCTATTTAGGAAACTCGGAATTTTCCTTCCAATTATTGGGGAAAAGTAAGAGCGGGTCCGAATCCGTTATCGGTCAATCAATGATTACTATCAACATTTTTGACGATGTCAGGTCGCTGAAATCGAAAGCGGCCGTTATTACCGCCCGAATGCTTCTCGAGAATATTGCGGCGCTCAATCAATCGGGGTCATGGATTGTGGCTCCAGATTCGCCCAGTATATTAAAAACCGCCATCAATAGGACTATCGATTGGAACAAAGATTCTATTTCGATTCACAATCAAGTGCGTTCACTGACTCACCCAGGGCAAGGCGCAATCACCGAATGCGAAGGCGCCCGACTTTATGTTTGGCACGGCCATCCTTATGACGTTTCGGGCAACATCTATGGCGCGGCCCAACCCGGCACTATCCTCGATAGCACCGAAGAATTGGGCGTAGTTGTGCAAACCGCAAAGGGCGCTTTCCTCGTGACGAAAATACAACCAGCGGGCGCGCCCGAATTGCCGGCCTGGATCTGGGCCTCCGATTATCATATCCAAACCGGCGATATTTTTACTTGGCCGGAGGAAATACTGATTAACGTGTGAGCTTATATGCGTAAAAACAGAAAATCTATTAGAATTAAAACATTTCCTGAGCTAACGCAATTTATTCGAGGACAGGAGTATCAAGACACTATATTTCCGGAATCGCAAATCTCGATTCCTGGAGTCGGTAGGCTTAGGACTGGCACGTATCATCAGAGCTCCCACGATACCAATGTGCCCAAAAGGCCTAAGCCTGAATTAATAAATCAAAAATAACAACTGTTGGTTTTAATAAATGGATTTGTCTATGAGCAAATGGAAATCACATGGTCCGGGTTTGGAGTTTCTTTCTAAATTGGCCTGGATAGGAAAGAATGTTATCATCGAAGATGGAGTACGGATATTTTTCCCCGAAAAAGTCGAAATCGGCGATGATGTATATATCGGCCATAATACTATTTTGAAGGGATATTTCGATCAACGTCTCATAATTGGAAGCGGCGCCTGGATTGGTCCGCAATGTTTTATTTATGCCGCCGGCGGGATTACAATCGGTCAGAATGTCGGAATTGGTCCAGGAGTGACGATATTAACATCGGCCCACAAGGACCCACAGGACGATGGGCCTATTCTGCATCAGCCGATTGCTTTTGCTCCCGTTATTCTTGAAGACGGCTGCGATATCGGCGCCCGGACTACTATTCTGAAAGGTGTTCGCATCGGCAAGGCGGCGCAAATCGGCGCGGGTGCCGTTGTCACTCGCGATATCCCGGATTTCGCGGTGGCCGCTGGAGTGCCGGCCAAAGTAATACGTTTCCATCATACTCAAAAGGCGCATGTATAAAGATAATTATCGCAAATCGAAGGAATCAGATCAAAAATCTGCCGGTAAGATAAAGCCGCTCAGCAAATATGGCTATGCCGATTTCATGCGATTGGCGGCCAATAGCCATAAGGCCGGTAATTATGGCCGGGCCGTCGATAATTGCCGGCTTGCTGTCGAGATGGCCGAGCGCGCGAAAGATATTAAAAGCATGGCGGACGCGTATGATTTGTGGATTAACGCTCTCATGGTCGAAAAGAAATATCAAGCAATCAAAAAACTATGCTGCGAGGCCAGGACCAAACTCGGAAATTACCTCGATCTGGTATATTACGAATTTCTTGTAGCCCGTAATTCCAATGATTCATCAATTGCCAGGAAATTGGCCGCCGAATTTCTTGATATGAAAAGCAAGACAATTAAAAAGAAAAATAGCTGGGGTATCACCAAAATTGAATTTGCCGGTGAAATTCAAGAATATTTGAACAATCTGCCTGAACATGAAGAGGATGTCAAAAATAGTATGGGAATGGAAAAATAATATGTCAAAGAATACAATGAATAAATCCAAACAAAGCCATGCGGTGAATCATGTCGATTATCTCCGGCGGGCCCAGGAATCATTTGCCCGCGATAATTTTAAGCGGGCCGCATCCTTCTGTAAAAAGGCGACTGAATTTGAAAGCGGCATCGCCAGACATCAACTGGCACAGATTTATTTTTTGTGGGTTTTATCGCTCATGAAGCTGGAGGACTACAAAGCTATCGATAAATTAATCCCCAGGGCTGAAAACGCGTTGGGAAAATACCTTGACCTGGCTTTCATGAAAGTAATGGCCGCTTATGGCGAACAAAATTATGAACGCGTTATCGCTCTTGTAGACGAATATCAGGCTCTTTATCGTTCAATCGGCGAATCGGAGGACAAATCTCTTTGCCAGAGCAGGGATTATATTGATGAGGTTCTCTGGTTGGGCGCCGAATCGGCCGGCAAGCTTTTAAATATCGACAAGGCGGCGGCTCTGATGAAAGAATCGCTTTCTTTTCGGCCCGACAATCACCCTCATCGCGTGCAATTGGCGACGATGCTGGCCAAAGATGGCCGCGACGAGGAGGCCCTGGCTATTATCGATGAGGGAATCAATCTCTATCCCGATGTAATCGCGCTCCAAAACGCCAAGGGATTTATTTATGGCGAAATAGAGAGATACGAAGAAGCCGAAAAGTATTTAAATGATTTGCTCAATCGATATCCCAACGACACCGACGCCCTAAACAACTTGGGTGTTATTTATGATAAGCAGGGATACTATGATCGAGCCAAAAGATATTTTAGGCTTGCTCTCGAAAAAGAACCCGGTAATCAAACCGCTCGGAACAATCTCGAATATCTCGAAAACACGATTGATGAAACGCCTCAGAAAATCTCAGTGTGTATGATTGTGAAAAATGAAGAGAAATTTCTTCCGGGATGTCTCGCGTCGATAAAAGGTCTGGCCGATGAAATCATAGTGGTTGATACCGGTTCCACCGATCGTACTATGGAAATCGCCCGTGAATATGGCGCTAAAATCTATGAACATCCCTGGCAAAACGATTTCTCGTTGCACCGCAATCAATCGATAGGCTACGCCACCGGCGATTGGATTTTGATTATTGATGCCGACGAGGAACTTGATCCCAAAGAACACGAAGTCATTCGGTCAGCCGTAAAACGTAAAGATATCGATTCGATATCGTTTGTGGTCTATAACAAAATCCAATCCGGGAGAATCGGCTTCTTGAATTCGCACCGCCTGTTTCGCAATCATAAGGGATTCAAGTATTCAGGCATCGTTCATAATCAACTTGAGGTGACAGGCAAGACTCTAGTCAGTCATCTAAAAATATTCCACCACGGCTATGGTTTATCTGACGAACAGATGAAGAAAAAAGCCGAACGCACCGAAAAACTGCTTTTGCAGCAACTTAAAGAAAACCCCGATGCTATATTTCCGCATTTTAATCTGGCGCAGATATATCGGGGAATGGGCGAACCGGCCAAAAGCCTTGAACATGCCTTGATAACCATAGAAAAACTTGGACCAAACGACCTTGATAGGCGTCATGTGTATGTGATGTCGCTCGATCAGGCTGGTTGCGCGTATATCGGACTGGGGCGATTCGATGACGCCGAAACGATTTTCAAGCGAGCGTTGGAGTATAAAAGCGATTACCTTGATCCGATGTTCAATCTTGGTTATATGTATATGCGGCAGCAACGGTATGATGATGCCGAAGCTATATTCCTTCGCTACTTGAAAACAAGGGAGAGCTATTCGCCCCATAGGGAATGGTTGGGGCTTATTCTTAACAACTTGAACAGCCAATTCGCTGTTTACTATGGTTTGGGTTTGATTTATTTTTTACGCTCTCAAATCGATACCGCGTTAGCCGTTTTGCAAAAGGCTCTTGAATACACCGAAGACTTCGAATATCTGCATCATCTGCTTGCTCGTTGTTATCGCCAAAAAGGGCAATTTGCGAAGATTCTTGAACATTGTTCTAAGGCCATACAATATGGGCACGAGGATGGCGAGATACGTTTATTGGAAGGGGAAGCCTATCTTAATCTTGGGGATGCCGGTTCGGCGCAACATAGTTTCGAAAGGGCCTTGGAAATTCAACCCAATTTCGAGGAGGCGAAACTTGGGCTTGTCGGAGTGGCTTCTCTTAAAAATAACCCGGCGGAAACCCTGAAAACGATTGACGAATTTTTAAAATCGTCTCCGTTTTCGCCGCAAGGATTGGCCACGCGGGGTGACCTCCTGTTTGAACTTGGTGATACTTATGGAGCTAAAAAAAGCTACCTGGAATCGGCCAAGCATGCCCCATACGATTACAAGGTCATAAATAATCTTGGAAACTGCTACCTGAAAGAAAAAAACTTCGCGTCCGCCGAATATTGTTATCTCAGCGCCCTTCAGAAAAATCGCAATTTTCTCCCCGGATATCGTAATCTCGCGATTGCCTTGATTAATCAAAATCGAATGACGGATGCCTTAGATTATCTCGAATTTTACCTTTCCAAGAACCCCAACGACGCTGATATCCATGCGACGATTGCCGATATTTACTATCACTCGAAAAAATACGGCGAGGCGTTGAAATACTACGAAAAATATCTAATGTTTTACCCGCAAAACTTGGACGTGATTGTTCGAATCGCCGATTGCTATTTCAATATGAATAAATTTCAGTCGGCTATGATGGGCTACAAAGTCGTGCTTGAGAAGAACCCTGATCATAAAATCGCCAGACAGCGGTTGGACGAATTGAAGGGGTTTATGCAACCCCATGCCTGACAGCGGGTTGACTGTTCCAAAATTGATCATCGGATATCCTAATGATTTTGGGGCTTTTGCCGAAGTATATACTGAAAACTTCATAGTCGTAAAATGCAGTATAAAACAAGGAGGTGGGTTAACACAATTCATCCGCAGTAACCAAATAGTAGGATGAGTTATTATCAACTTGCAGACAACGGATGTCTGCATTCACTTTCAAGGAGGAATTCCAAATGGCATTAAGAATTAACCACAACATCTCGGCTTTGGACGCCTGGCGCAATTTGACAAACACAACGCGCAAAATGGGCGTCACGATGGAAAAGTTGTCTTCAGGTTATCGGGTTAACAGAGCTGCCGATGATCCGGCGGGTCTAGTTATATCCGAGCAGTTCAGAGCGCAGATTGCCGGCTTGAATCGCGCGGTCCAGAATTCAGAAGGGTCAATCAACATGATTCAGACCGCCGAAGGCGCTCTAAACGAAATCAATAACCTGTTGGTTTCGATGCGTGAACTGGCAATCCATGCCTCTAACGAAGGTTTCAACGATACGGACCAGTTAGCAGCTGACCAGGCCGAAATTACCAACGCTATCGCCACAATCACTCGTATTGCCAACAACACCCAGTTTGGAACCAAGAAACTGCTCGATGGTTCAGCAGCCAACGTGGCCGCAATCACGACCAGCAATACGACCAGAATGACGTTGACCGATTCTCAGTTGAAAGCCGGCGTCCATAGCGTAACGGCCGTCAAGTTGACCGAATCGACCGCCACGGTTGATACGACCAGCTTTGGATTGTCATCTCCATCCAGTCCATATAATTTGTCTGACGGCGTCCATAACATCGACGTCATCCAGGCTTCCGCCGGCGCCATGAAGATAGGTAACGCCATCAGCGCTCTTGATGCATGGGGCAATGGTATCTCAATCACCGCCACCGCCGCTTCAATCCGCGAAGCTTATGTGCGCGCGACAACCGGTATGACCACGGTTGCCAACAACGTGCAGCACACGATTAGCTTCCAGATTAACTATCAAGAAGCGGGTGGAAACCCGGTCGGTATGCAGACCTTGACGATTCGTACCGATGCCGTCGCTTCATCGGCTTTGGCGGCAAATATCGTTTCGAAGTTAAATGATGCGATAAACGCCAATACTTATCTTGCCGGTAAAGTCATCGCTACTGTCGATGATAATGCTGGTGCCGCCGATGCGATTCGCATCCGTTCGACCGGAACCGGCACTCAGTACTCAATCGCCGTTGGCAGCGTAACCGCCACCAACGCCAGTATCAATACTGCGTTGAGCGGGCTTGCTAATCAGAACGATCGCGGTCGTTCGGGTAACCAAATATCGATTACCGCCCAGTTCGCGTCCAGCTCAACCCTGGTCGACGCTTTCACAAGAACCAGGACATTCGCGATTGGCACCGGTACATTCACGACTCTGTCAGCTTTAGCAGCCACGATAAATGCTAAGTTGACATTGGATTCGATATTCGGTACGTACAACGATACCACTGCTGGCGAAGCCCAAAAAGTGTATGCTACAGTGGTAACGGCCGGCGGCCTTTCCTACCTGAAGTTCTACACGTCAGACGAGGGCTCCAAGTTCTCGTTGAAGATAAACGAAACGGGTGGAACGGCCACGTCGCTGAATACAGCTCTTGGATTGACCGTGGACACGATTGCCAATACGGGTACGGACGCTATCGTTCGTTTTGATGGATATAACAACACCATAAATGACGTTCGTTATTTCTATACGGCGTCGTTGTACAACGAAAGCGTGAACCTGTATACCTCAGATGATACCGAATCTCGTGGTTCGGTTACTTTCAATCGCGCCATGGCTCAACAGAACGGCGGTATTCTGGTTGGCAATATGCTTCTTACCGTTAAAGCCAGAACCTACAGCGTTCAGCTGGATGGTGGAGCCGCGACGGTTGTTACCGGCGGACGTAATGCCGTCGTATTCAACTCCCAGAGAGATCAATCAATATCGGTGAATCTCTCGCTGAAATCGGAAGGCGGGACCGAACAGCTTTATGTCACCGATAGATCGCTGGTGTTCCAGATTGGCGCTAATGTCGGTCAAACAGCAAAAATCGGTCTGGACAACCTCTCGGCTGATTATCTCGGTCGCGGTTTATCCAATAACCGTTTCGCAAGCCTGGCGGAGATTGATGTCACCACAGCCGCCGGCGCTCAGGATGCGCAGTCGGTTATCGATAAGGCCATTGCTGAAGTGACCAATATCCGCGGTAAACTCGGGTCGTTCCAGAAGAATACTCTGGAATCCAACCTGACCAACCTGCGGATTGCTGCTCAGAACCTGACATCATCTGAATCAACAATCCGCGATACTGACATGGCCAAGGAGATGTCGGAATTCGTCAGGTATCAAATCCTGATGCAGGCCGGCACCGCCATGTTGGCTCAAGGTAACCAGGCGCCGCAGGTCGTCTTGTCTTTGTTCCAATAGGAACAATAAAGGGAGGGCGATAATCGCCCTCCCGATTTGAAAGGGGTATTGCCATGAGTAACGAACAAACTGGAGCTTTGAGCAGCGACATTGCCGTGGATGTTAAAGCGCTTATTACGGGCACTACTACCACGAAAAATCACGGCGTCGCCAAAGATTCGGGCAATACGGATAAGACGCTTGTAAATCCCGAGAAAATCAGGGAAGCTGTCCAAGATACAGTCGATTATTTCGAGAAAATCGCGAGAGAAAACCAATTCAATTTGAAATTTTCGATTGATGATAAATCTAATACCGTGATTGTTCAGGTAATCGAAAAGAATTCCGGCAAATTGATAAGGCAAATTCCCCCGCAAGAAATCTTGAAATTACGACAAAGAATCAGTGATCTTTTAGGAATGATTTACGATAAGGAAATGTAGGAAACGGGGGGGTCCTTTTCGGGGGACTCCCCATTTATAACAAATAAAAGGATTAGAATTATGGCTTACGCGGGCGCAATAGATGGAATAATCTCCGGTCTTGATACGACCAAGATTATTGAAACGATGCTGAAAATAGATCAACAAAAAATCAGCACCTACGAAACCAAGCAGACCGAACAAACCAATAAACTGACCTCCTGGCAATCGATAAACGCTTTGCTCTTGGCTTTTAAAACGCAGGCATCGCTATTGGCTAATGATAAACTCTGGTATGCCAAATCGGTTGTATCGTCTGATGAAGATATTATGACCGCTACATCATCTACGGACGCGTCAGCCGGCGAATATTATTTTTCCGTTCAACAATTAGCCACAAATAATCAGATAGCCTCGCAGGGATTCAATTTAACCTCGCAGAGCATCGGCACGGGAACTTTTCAGATAAAACTTGGAAGCGGGGCCACTACAAATATAACTATCGATTCAAGCAATAACACTTTGTCTGGATTAAAAGACGCTATAAACAATGCCAATGCCGGCGTCACCGCAACTATAATCAGCGATGGTTCTGAAACTAATCAGTACCGAATGATATTAACGGCAAAAGAACCGGGATTGAAAAACCAAATCAGCGTGACAGCCAATTTAAGCGGGGGTATCGCGCCCGATTTCAGTACGCCCCAATTTGATACCGTTGAAAAACTCGCTTTTAGCGGCAACTCAACGTCTAACCCGTTATTGTCTCCGGGCGTTACTTATACCGGCGCCGTCAATAAAACCTACACTTTCACAGTGGGCGGCACAGGATTGCAAACTGTCGGGACGGGCACTATCACTATTGATTGGACCGATGGCACTAACAGCGGCTCATTTGAAGTTACGGCCGCCGACACGAACATAGCCCTTACCGGTCCGGGCGCCGATGGTCTTTCTCTTCAGTTTTCGCAGGGGACCCTTAACGCGGGTGATACTTTCCAGGTTCAGGCGTTTGCGCCGACTATTCAAAAAGCTCAAAACGCGATTGTCCGTTTAGGAACGTCCGATTCGGGCAGTTCGCCGATAACTATCTCCTCGTCAACCAATACCATCTCCGATATTATTCAGGGGGTTACTCTTAACCTGAAATCGGTTACCGATGCTAATGAAAAAGTAAAAATCAGCGTCTCGGCCGACTATTCTCAAATTAAAAGCCAAATAAACAGCTTCGTTTCTAAGTTCAATGATTATCAAAAATTCGTGGACGAACAATTTTCATACGAGGAAGGCGGCACGGCTGGAGTATTGCTTGGAGACGGTTCATTATTGAATATGCACAATGATATTCGCGCTTCGTTGACAACGGCCCTTACCAATCGCTCAGGTTCCATGAGAATGCTTTCTCAGGCGGGTATCAAATTCGACTCTTCCGGTAAATTAACGTTCGATGAATCGATATTCAACGAAAAAATAGAAAAAAACTTTTCTGATTTGGTGAAATTATTCAAATCCGACGGGACTTCCGATAAATCATATATAGAATATGTATCATCTACGGCCGCCACAAAAGTCAGCTCCGAGGGTTACGCCGTCGATATCACTAAAGCCGCGGCTCGTGGTTATTACAGGGGCGTCATGATAAATAATCCATCGGTTAGTAACCTAACGATTGATTCGTCTAATAATAAACTCAAAGTAAAAATTAATAACACAATAAGCGAATTGATTACGCTCGACTCGAAGATTTACTCTTCGGGAACCGAGTTGGCCCAGGATATCGAGGATGCCATAAACGGAGATTCAAAGTTGGGGTCGCTGGGGGTGGATGTCGAATGGATGGATAACGGAGATACAGGTTATTTAATTATCTATACCCAAGCCTATGGTTCAAAAGAATCGGTGACGATTGAAAGCGATACTCAAGCGACCGCCCATTCGGTTCTTGGGTTGACTGGCGGTGTCGCCCAAGCCGGCGCCGATGTTGAAGGGACGATTAACGGCGAACCGGCTAAAGGCGTCGGCCAGATTCTCACTGGCAATTCCGGTAATAAAACAACCGATGGCCTCAAGCTTAGAATTACCGCTACTCCCGACCAGATTGTCTCCGGCGCCGAAGGAACGATATATTTTAACAAAGGAATCGCCGCTCTTATAGACGATAAGTTATCGAGATATACCGATTCGTACAACGGGATAATTAAAGTAAGAACCGATTCACTCCAAAAAACTATTGATCGCATCGCCAGCCAAATCGACGAGATGGAAGCGGCGCAAGAACGCAAAAAGGCCTCGCTCTACGAACAGTTCCAAGCCATGGAATCAGCCCTGGCTGAATTGCAGGCCACTCAGCAAGAATTGACAGCTTATTTTGGTACGACTTATTCATCGGCGTCCAAGAGCGGCTCATCAAGTTAAGAGGGGATATGGAAAATCAGGTGAATGTATATCAACAGATGCATATTTCGGGTTTGAATCAAAAAGAATTAATTGTGATGTTATATTCGGGGGCAATCAGGTTTATTGAACAGGGGAGAGAATTAATTTTAAAAAAAGATGTTCCGGGAGCGCACGCCAAATTAAACAGTGCCAGGAACATATTTATCCATCTGCTATCCACCCTGAATATGGAAGCTGGTGGACAGATATCGAAAAAGCTGTTGTCGCTTTACGCGTATTTTATTGAAAAAATAACCATGGCCAATGCGACCAAAAACGTGGCCGAATTAGATGATATAATCCCGCTGATACAGGATATAAAGGAAGCCTGGGAAAAAGTCGAATTTGATGAGGCCGCTATAACAGATAAAACGGTGGCTAAACTAGAACCGGCTAAGGCTTTTATCGCGGAGGTTTAATTGAACGCGGCAACAGAAAAGAAACTGGGTACGCTGTCTGAAACCGACCATTTTTTAGAAAGTTTTATTAATGACTTGGAAAATATCGTCAATAATAAGATGGGACCGCTTTGGCAAAGCAAAAATACACGGACCGTTAAAACGGGGGTTGCCAGGTTAATGCTTTTCGAAAAGGAATGGCGCCGCGCCGACGGCAGTTTAAACAATTATCAAACCAGATTGATTGAAAAGAAATTGTCGCGGGTTAGGCAGCTGATTTCTCAATATATTATGATTCTGGAAGGCTCTTTATCGATTGTGCGGGAGGAAATAAGCAGAATCAATAAAGCCAAAAAGATAAGGGGGTATCGGTTCAAAGATTCCGTTCGCGTTTCAGGCGGACAGCTTTGCTAATAAAGCGGCGGGATGGAACCGATAATATCACAAAGAGGTGGCAAATGAGGATTGAAGGTTTGGGGCCAATAGGCCAACCGGGGCCAAAAGATAAGAAAAACGATAAAACGGCCGGACCGGTAAACACGCCGATCGATAAGGTAGATTTAAGTCAGAAAAATAAAAAAACCGGCGAAGCTGGATATGGCGAAAGCCTTAAAAAAGCTCTAGCCGCCCAGGCCGGCCAATTAGAGAATTCGAACCAAATAAGACAAAGAACCGCTTCAGGATATTATGAGGAAACGGAAGTACTAAAAACCATTTCCGATAAACTTATCGACAGCGGCGAATTAAAAGATGTTGTAAAAGAATATCAGCAGTTAAGTAAATTAAAGTCAATCCAATCAACCGAAAAGCCGATACGCCAGGATAAAGTCGCTGAAGCCAGAAAAAAAATGGAAAATGGATATTATAACGACCCAACCAATTTCGATAGTTTCGCCCAAAAGATAATCGACCATTTTGGACTATGATAGTTCAATAAATCCGGCCCGGCGCTGAAGGGTATTGATATGAGCGAGATTTCTGTCGCAAATGAGAAGAAAATTAAACTTATCGTAAATAGAATCCATAATTTACCAACCCCTCCGACTGTATTCGCTCAAGTCAATAAGGTTATCAGCAATCCTAATACTTCGGCTTATCAGATAGGCGCGATTATCGCCGAAGATCCGGCGCTCTCTGCCAAAATTCTCAAATTGACAAACTCGGCGTTTTATGGATTGTCTCGCACTGTCACCAGCGTCAAACAGGCAATCGTGATTCTTGGGCTGGATGTGGTGAAAAGCCTTGTCTTGTCGGCTTCCGTTTTTGAAACTTTCTCTAAACGAAATATCATTGATAAAGATTTTCTTGACCAGTTCTGGCGTCATTCGTTATTAGTGGCATTCATGTCGCGGATTATTTCCAGAACAAAAAATTTCCCATCTTTTCTCGAAGCCGAAGAATCATTTTCGGCTGGATTGTTACACGATATCGGAAAACTGGTTATTTTGACTCATCTTCCCGACGAATTCGCTCGTATTAAATCGCTTAGAGAAAAAAATCTTGAAGTCGCGACCAGCGCTATTGAAGAAGAAGTGCTTGGGTTTGACCACGCGGCGGTCGGCGGTTATCTTTGCCAGAAATGGAACCTACCGGAACATCTGACTCGGTCTATTCAGTTGCATCATACTCCTCAAGAAAATTTAGAAAATATCACTACACAGATTATTCATGTATCGGATTATCTTGCCTGGAAATCACAGGAAACTGAATTAAGCGATAGCAATTATTCTCTAACTATTCCATTATGCGAGCAGTCGTGGAGCATGCTCGGCCTTAACATCGGTCAACAAGAGCAGTTGATTCAACTTTTGTTGACCGAATACATGAAAGCCGAGACCTTTATAAAGATGGCTCAAGGCGATTAATGCTTTCAGATTTACCCGATAATCAAAAAAGAATCATCCGCGAACTGGTTGACCAGCTTATAGTCAATCACGGAATCCTTCCTGCTCAAGGGACTATTATTGATGGAATTGATTTACCGCGCTACCGCGAGTTGTCCCGATTTGCATTCAGATATTATAAAATGATTTACACGGGCGCCAGTCCCTTGGACATTGATTTGAACGCCCCTAAAGAAATCATGGAAGCCCAAATATCGAGCGCTTCCAATACTTGTATCGGTTGTGGCAGACCTTTAGCGGATGATAATTCGATGCCGGTATGCCCCGACTGCCTAAACCAACTCAAGACCGATTACGATATTTTAAAAAGCCTGCTTGATTAAGAACCGGTTTCCAGGTAGTTTTATATCCTACATGGCCAAAGCCGATTGGTTATCAAGTTTTTTAGCTTCTTGCCGAATTTTTAATAAAGGGAACCTTTTAGTGAATTATGAATGTTGGATAATTTTTACTTGACTGATTACCGGTGAATGTGTATCTAATCAACTTGTGGAAAGTCGGGCGATTAGCTCAGTTGGTTAGAGTGCTTGCTTGACATGCAAGAGGTCACTGGTTCGATCCCAGTATCGCCCACCATTGGAATTGAAAAAAATAGCGATGAATTTTTGATTTAAAACCAAAAACGACCATTCCCTGTACCGACGGGTTGGTCTGTTTTAATTTAATGAGCTTATGAAAATTACTTTTCCTGATAATTCCAGCAGAGAATACCAACCCGGTATTACCGCCGCCGATATCGCCAAGGATATCAGCCAAGGATTGGCTAAAAGGGCTCTGGCGGCTAAAGTAAATGATGAGCTCGTCGATTTAAACCGGCCTATCAACCAAGATGCCGGCCTGCGAATAATTACATTCGACGATGAAGAAGGCAAACTTATTTTCTGGCATTCGTCGGCGCATTTGATGGCGTCGGCTATTATGAGGCTGTTTCCGCAAACCAAGCTGGCGATTGGCCCGGCTGTGCCCGATGATTTCGCCGCCCGTTTTTACTACGATTTAGACCTTGACCATAAGTTAACCGAAAAGGATCTTGAATTAATAGAAGCCGAAATGGCTAAAATCGTCGCCGAGGACAGACCTTTCGTGCGTTCGGAGAAACCCCGCCAGGCGGCTTTGGCTGAATTTAACCGCGATAATGATTTATACAAAGCCGAGATAGCGGGCGAGGTCGAAGGGGAGACCGTTAGTTTTTATACTCATGGCGACTTTATAGATATGTGCCGCGGCCCGCATGTGCCATCAACGGGAAAAATCAAAGCTTTCAAGCTTTTAAGCGTTGCCGGCGCCTATTGGCGGGGCGACGAGAAAAATAAGATGTTGCAACGAATTTACGGCGTTTCATTTCCCGACAAACAATTGCTGGCCGAACATCTTGAAAAAATCGAACAGGCCAAACTTCGCGACCATCGATTGCTTGGCAAGAATCTTGACTTGTTTTCGATTAATGATGAAGTTGGTCCCGGCCTTGTGCTCTGGCACCCAAAAGGCGCTCTGATTCGGCATATTATCGAGGGATTCTGGAAAGACGCCCATATCGCCAATGGTTATGAATTGGTTTATACTCCCCATATCGCCCGTCTGGAACTGTGGGATAGGTCGGGGCATTTGGGATTTTATAAAGAAAACATGTTCAAGCCTATAGAAATAGAAAACCAAAACTATCAGCTTAAACCGATGAACTGCCCGTTCCATATTCAGATATATAAAGCACGCAAACATTCCTATCGTGATTTACCTTACAGATGGGCTGAACTCGGTACCGTCTATCGTTTCGAGCGTTCAGGAGTGCTTCATGGTTTGCCGCGTGTTCGGGGTTTTACCCAAGATGATGCGCACGTATTTTGTCGCCCCGATCAACTTCAGGATGAACTAATCGGCTTGCTCGATTTTAATTTGTTTTTTCTTGAAACTTTCGGGTTTGATAAATATAACACATACCTGTCCACCCGTCCGGAACATTCAGTCGGTTCCGACGAGAGTTGGGCAAGGGCCACTGAAGCCTTGAAAAACGCGTTGGAAAAGCGTGGATTGCCTTATCAAATCGATCCCGGTGAGGGCGTTTTTTATGGTCCTAAAATCGATGTAAAAATAAAAGATAACCTTGGTCGTTTTTGGCAGTGTACCACGATTCAGGTCGATTTTAACCTTCCGGAAAAGTTTGATGTCACTTACACGGCTGAAGATGGCAGCGAGAAGCGCGCGATTATGATTCACAGGGCTTTGTTGGGTTCGATTGAGCGGTTTTTTGGAATTCTCATTGAGCAATACGGCGGGGCTTTCCCGGTTTGGTTAGCCCCCATTCAGGTTATCATATTGCCGGTTGTCGATGAGGTCAACGATTATGCCGAACACGTCGCCCAAATGTTACGGGGAGCCGCCATCAGGGTGGAAACCGACAAGCGAAGCCAGAAAATCGGCTACAAAATTCGGGAAGCCGAAAATTTAAAAATACCGTATATGCTCATAGTCGGCAAGAAAGAAGAAGCAGAGCATACCGTTTCGGTTCGTCGCCATAAACTCGGCGATATCGGCGTTGTGGCCGTTGAAACCGTTTCGGCTGAAATATTACAGAAGATAAAGACCAAATCATTGGATTAGGAGGTGTCTTAATAGTCAAGGAAAGCGATACCCGGGTAAACTTTAAAATCAGAGTACCCGAGGTCAGATTAATTGGCGATGATGGATCGCAGATAGGAATTGTTCCGACTCAAAAGGCTTTGGAAATTGCCCGAAGCAAAGGACTCGATTTAGTGGAAGTCGCGCCGACGGTCAAGCCGCCTGTCTGCAAAATTATGGATTTTGGCAAATACCTGTACGAACAGGCGAAAAAAGCCAAAATCGCTAAAAAGAAACAGCATACGGTCCATCTCAAGGAAATGCGGTTTAGACCCAAAACGGAAGAACATGATTACCAGTTCAAGCTTAAACATATCCAAAAATTCCTGGCTGAGGGCAACAAGGTTAAAGTCTTCGTGGAATTTCGCGGCCGGGAATTGGTACATAAGGAGCTGGGATCAAAGATACTGGAAAGGATAATTGCCGACTTGGCCGATTATGGCACTCCAGAAATGGAGGCTAAGATGGAGGGGCGCAGCCTGTCGGTGATTTTTATCGCCAAAAAACCAGGAAAGAAAACCGATTAACTCGGTGGTTTAAAAGGCAAATGTAATATTTTATTGATATTGCGATTAATTTAGCTTATATTGTGGCAAAATTGGAGTAGTTGATGCCGAAAATTAAGACAAATAGATCAGCCGCCAAAAGGTTTAAAAAAACCGGAACTGGTAAAATTAAAAGATCTCATTCGTTCACGGGTCATATTTTGACCAAGAGGACGACCAAGCGAAAACGTCATCTTAGAAAATCCACTTTAATCGACAAAGCGGACTTAAAGAGGGTTAAACGGTTAATTCCATATTAATGGATAGATTCGGGAGTACTAATGCCTCGAGCAACTAATAATGTGGCGGCCAAAGCGCGCCATAAAAAATACTTGAAAGCCGCTAAGGGTAACTACGGCGGCCGACGCAAACTATACAGAACAGCCCGAGAAACGGTCAATAAGGGTATGGCATATGCCTACCGCGACCGCCGCAATAAAAAAAGGGAATTTCGCCGACTTTGGATTATTAGAATAAATGCCGCAGCCAGGCTTTACGGATTGACATATTCTCGCCTTATGGATGGCCTGAAAAAGCTTAACGTCAATCTCGACCGTAAAATACTGGCCGATATCGCGGCGCGCGACAGCGAAACTTTCAAACAAATCGCGGAAGCCGTCAAGGCAAGCTGATTCCGGCAAGTTGATTGGGGCGAACGCCGTTGTTGCGTTTCGTTTGCCCATTTTTATGGCTTTTCCCGGCCGCCAATCGGATTGTTGTGAAAAGCCTTTTGTTATGAATGATATATTAAATGATATTAAAACATTTGAAGCGGAAGCTATTGCCAGACTGAATTCGGTTTTAGATAAGCAGGCTTTGGATGCGCTTAAGATAGAACTTCTCGGACGCAAGGGCAAGCTCGCTGATTTTTCTAAAGCCATCAGTAAAGTTTCCGATGAAATGAGGCCTCAAATAGGAGCGGCCGTCAATCGGCTGCGGAAATTGTTTGAGGAACATATAGCCTCCAAAGAGCAAACTTTCGCCAGCGCCGTAAAAAAACAAACCATTGACTATACGCTTCCCGTGCGGGCCGATTTCTTAGGTCATAAGCATCCGCTTTTACAAACTGTCGATGATATTGTCGACATTTTTAAATCGATGGGCTTCGAAATCGCTTCCGGCCCAGATGTCGAAACCGATTATTACAATTTCGATGCTCTTAACACCCCCGAAGATCACCCGGCACGCGACCTTTCTGATACGTTCTATTTAAAAAAAGGCGTGCTTTTGCGTACTCATACTTCGCCGGTGCAAATTCGCACTATGGAAAAACATAAACCGCCGGTTCGTATTATCGCCCCCGGCCGGTGTTATCGTTCGGATTATCCCGATGCTTCCCATTCGCCGGTATTTTATCAATGCGAGGGGTTATATGTTGATGAAGGCGTCTCTATGGCCGACCTTAAAGGAGTGATTACGGCTTTCGCCCGAACCATGTTCGGAAAGGATATTAAAGTGCGTTTTCGTCCGCATTTTTTTCCTTTCACCGAGCCATCGGTCGAATATGATTTTTCCTGTGTGATTTGCGGCGGCAAAGGATGTCGGGTTTGCAAAAATAACGGCTGGCTGGAGATTTCGGGTGCTGGTATGGTTGACCCGGAAGTTTTTCGCGCCGTCGGATATGATAGCGAAAAATATACCGGATACGCTTTCGGTATGGGAGTCGACAGAATCACGCTGCTGCGTTATCGAATCGATGATATTCGATTATTGTATGAAAACGATGTTAGGTTTATCAGGCAGTTCTGATGAAGGTTAGTTATAACTGGCTTAGAGAACTTATTGATTTTGAAGCTGACCATGCTAAATTGGCCGAGCTTTTTACTATGTCCGGCTCTGAGGTCGAAGCCATCGAACCAAAAGGACAGGAGATTTCGGGCATAGTCAGCGCCAGAATCCTTGAGGTCAATCCACATCCCAACGCCGATAAATTAACGCTTTGCCTTATAGATAACGGCAAAGAAAAAATTCGCCTTGTTTGCGGTGCTCCAAACGCGCGCCCCGGTATTAATGTCTTGGTCGGTATGGTTGATTCGGTCATAGCCGGCGGCAGGCGTCTCGATAAAGTCAAAATTCGCGGCGTTGAATCCTGCGGTATGATTCTGGCCGAAGATGAGCTCGGTATATCCGGCGACCACGCCGGTATCATTGAGCTTCCCGATGAAATCAAGCCGGGAACTTCCCTGGAGAAAATTGCTAAACTTGACGATTGGATTTATGAACTTGAAATAACTCCGAATCGGCCGGATTGCCTATCGCATTATGGGATGGCTAGGGAGATTAAGGCGCTTTTAGGCGGAAGGATAAAATATCCCAAAATTACTATAAACGAGATTTCGTCTCCAACGGCCGATGAATTGACAATCGAGATTGCCGACCCGCAAGGTTGCCCGCGTTATACCGGGCGTTTGGTGTCTAATGTTAAAGTTGGGCCGTCGCCCTTGTGGTTAAAATCACGTTTATTTTATCTTGGGATGCGCCCGATTAATAACATTGTCGATATCACCAATTATATCATGCTTGAAACCGGTCAACCATTGCATGCTTTTGACTATCGCCATTTTCGGACCAAAAAAGTCGTGGTCAGAAAGGCTGTCGCCGGTGAAAAGTTTATAACATTAGATAATACCGAACGCTCCTTAACTGAAAACCATCTGCTTATCACGGATGGCGAAAAGGGAATGGCTCTCGCCGGCATTATGGGCGGGCAGAATTCGGAAGTTGCCGCCGATACCAAGCAGATTCTTTTGGAATCAGCCTATTTTAATCCGGTTGTGATTCGTTACGGAGCCAAAGCGGTCGGTTTATCCACGGAATCATCACAAAGATTCGAACGGGGCGTGGATATTAATATGGCTCCATTCGCTAATGATAGGGCCTGTCAGTTGATTGCTCAGCTTGCCGACGGTCAGATTCACAAAGGGATAATAGACTGCTATCCGAAAAAATTCGTGCCGGCCATTATCGAATTTCGTCCCCAGCGCGCCCGTTCCCTTTTGGGTCTGGAAATCCCCAATCCTATTATGAAAGATATATTGAACGGGCTTGATATCCCTTATACGGATGGTCCGGTTCTTAAAATCACCCAGCCGTCATTTCGTCCCGACTTGACCCGGGAAGTCGACTTAATCGAGGAAATCGCGCGTATTCACGGTCTCGATAAAATCCCGGAGTCTTACCGCCCGGGAGGAAGTCTGTTGAAAGAGCCCGATCCATCTTTTAAGATTCGCAATCAAGTTCGAGCTTTGCTGGTTGGGATGGGGTTCGTCGAGACGTTCCCGCTTACGTTGATTGATTCAGATATGCTTAAAAAGCTTGATAATACTATTGAGGCGATGAACTTACAAAACCCATTATCCGAAGAACTGTCTGGACTTCGCCCGGACCTTATCATCACGATGATGAAGACGCTTCGGCATAATATCAACTATGGGAATAAAGATATCCGCCTATTTGATATTGGGACCGCTTTCATTCCATCATCGGAAACGCTGCCTGTCGAAAAGGAATTGCTATGTTTGGGCATAACCGGCAAAACCAACCCGACAAGTTGGCGCAATCCCGATAAAACGGTTGATTTTTTCAGCTTGAAAGGGATATTAGAAACCTTGTTGTCTCACCTGAATATCAATGAAATAGAGCTGATTCCCCAAAATTACCCATATTTTGATACTGATTATTCCTTTACATTAAGCGGCAATCGCAATATATTGGGGCGTATGGGAAAAGTGGCCGCTGCTGTTGGTAAACAGGCGGGCCTGAAGCAGGAAGTATATATTGCCGAATTGAATATGGCGATGCTTACGAGTTTGGCTTTAGAAGAAAAACACTTTAAACCGTTGCCGAAATTTCCCGGTTCTGATAGAGACATCGCGTTAATCGTAGATGAGAATATTCAGGCAGCCGCGATAATGGATTCAATTCGGCAATCGGCCGGGATTTTGCTCGAAGATTTATTCCCGTTTGACCTTTATCAAGGGCAAAATATCCCGCCAGGCAAGAAAAGCATCGCTTTTAGAATATGTTACAGATGTCCGGAGCGCACCCTTACTGATGATGAAGTTGATGGTATGACTAAAAATATCATAGATATTCTTGCCAGGGAGTATGGGGCTACGTTGAGGACTTGATAATAAACAAGTTTTGAGGCAAAGATGGATGAGATAAATACTGATGGATATATTTTGGCGGAGCTTGATGGGGCCATCAAAGCCACCGCCGATAAAATTACGGAACTAAAGGCCGCCAACCGAAAACTTCGAGAAGAAGTTAACGAACTTAAGCGGCTATTAGCCTTAAATGAAAAGAAAGCCGAAAGGCTTAAAGAAGAGCTTGCCAGTTTGAAATCGGCTGGCGAACAGCAATGGCAGGCCCGAGAAAGGATAGTTAAAGAAAGGCTGATGCGGCTTTCCGCCAAATTGGCCGCTTTTGAAAGATTGAATTTATCGAACGGTTAACCTTTAATATAGATAAATTGGGGAGGGATCTGCTGATCCCCATGGAAGCAAGAAGCGTAAAGACAAAAATTTTCGGAACTGAATATTCACTCAAGGCCGAATCCGGCCATGAAAATATAATTGAGGCAGCCGCGTACGTTGACAAGAAGATGCGGGAAATCTCCGCTCGCGTGCCTGATTTACCGGATATCAGGGTGGCGGTATTGACTGCGGTAAACCTTGCGGATGAGTTGTTGCGACTGCGTCAAAAAGTGCCGGATGATATTGCCGAAAGGGCCAAAGCCCTTACTAAGCTTCTTAATTCCGCGCTGATGGATTAGCCTCTCTCCGAAGACGCCTAAAGGAGGCGCCATGAACACAATTATTATCCTGATTATAGCCGCCGCTGCCTTAATCGCGCTTGCTTTCATGTTGGGCATGGTTATGGCGCGCCGCGCCGGCGAGAAAAAAGTGGCCAAAGCTGAAGAACGGGCCGCCAAAATCGTTGCCGAAGCTGAAAAAGAGGCAGAGGTCCGACGTAAAGAAGCCCTTTTAGAAGCCAAAGACCAATGGTTTAAAGAAAAGGCAAAATTCGAAAAAGAGATTAACGAAAAACGTAACGAAATCATGAAGCAGGATGCCCGATTGAGAGAACGCGAAATGGCTCTCAATCGAAAGGTTGATTTGCTGAACACAAAAGAAAAAGATATCGTTACCCGCGACCGAAACATCCAAACCCGCGAACGCGCCATACTCCATAAGGAAAAACAACTGGAAACCTTAATCGCTGAACAAAATGCCCAGTTGGAAAAAATCGCCGGGATGACCTCAGAAGAAGCCAAAAAGCATTTGATGGAGAATCTTGAGGCCGAAGCCCGCCGCGATGCCGCTCAACTTATAAAAGAAATTAAGGAAAAAGCCGAACGGGACGCCGAAAAGGAAGCTAAAAATATCATAATTCAGGCTATCCAACGCTGCGCCGCCGATTATACGGTGGAATCGTGCGTATCCGTTGTCCAGTTGCCATCGGATGAAATGAAGGGGCGCATAATTGGCCGCGAAGGACGTAATATCCGATCCTTTGAAACCGCCACTGGTATCGATGTAATTGTCGACGACACGCCCGAAGCCGTGATTCTATCCGGGTATGATCCAA
>JAAYTW010000058.1 GCA_012517955.1 Candidatus Zixiibacteriota bacterium
AAATCAGCAAAGCCGATGTTGATAGAGTTGTGGAGGCTGCCCGCGCCGTCGCCATTCCAGCCGATAGGGAAATAATTCATGTGCTGCCTCAAGAATTCACGGTTGATGACCAGAGCGGAATCAGTGACCCGGTCGGGATGACAGGCACGCGTCTGGAGGTTGGTGTGCATATAGTAACCGGCTCGATTGCCGCCGGCACGAATATCATCAAAGCCGTCGAGAAGGCCGATCTGGAAGTCGAGGAGCTTGTTCTTGCCCCGTTCGCGTCGGCTTATGCCGTAATAAATCCCGATGAAAGAGAGCTGGGCTGTGTGCTGGTTGATTTGGGCGGAGGCAATACCGATATCGCCGCGTTTTTTAGCGGTTCTATAAAACACACGGCGGTACTTGGTATCGGCGGAAAAAATGTTACAAGTGACATTGCCATTGGATTGCGGACGCCGCTCGAGCAGGCTGAGAGGATAAAATGTCAGCACGCGTGCGCCCTGCAAACGTTGGTCGGAGCCAATGATACAATCAATGTGCCGGGCGTGGCCGGACGGGAATCCAAAGATGTAGCGCTTTCGGTGTTGGCGGCAATTGTCGAACCGCGGGCCGAGGAGATATTCTCGTTGGTTGCCCGTGAATTGACCCGTGTCAATCTGATTGAATCGTTGGCTTCGGGGGTGGTATTGACCGGTGGAGCCTCACAGTTACGTGGGTTACCTGACCTTGCCGAACAAATATTCGACCTCCCGGTAAAAGTCGCTCGTCCCGTAGTATTTTTGAACGGCCAAGAGCAAATTCTCGGTCCGGAGTATTCAACCGCCGTGGGCCTGGTAAAATTCGGCCAACTATGTTTGCAATCGAGCGCCGGTAAGTCAGGAAAAAAACGCGGGCTGGGTATATTTTCGAAAATTAAAGAGGTTATTTCAGAATATTTTTAAATTCCTTCAAATCGAGGGGATAGGAAGGACGCATCGTGATTGAATTTGATGTTGAAAGCGAGACCTACGCCAGAATGAAAGTGGTGGGCGTGGGGGGGGCTGGCGGAAACGCCGTGAACCGAATGATAGAATCGGGCTTAAATGGAGTCAAATTCGTCTCAGTGAATACCGATAATCAGGCACTTGATTTCAGCCAGGCGCCTGAGAAAATCCAAATCGGTAAAAATCTTACCAAAGGCTTGGGAGCCGGTGCTAATCCCGATATTGGGCAGAAAGCCGCCGAAGAAGATATCGAAAGTATAACCAAGGCCGTGTCTGATGCCGACATGGTGTTTATAACCTGCGGGATGGGAGGCGGAACCGGAACAGGCGCGGCCCCTATTGTTTCTAAATGCGCCAAAGAACAAGGCGCTCTGACTGTGGCTATCGTCACGAAACCATTTCATTTCGAAGGTTCAAAGCGCATGTCGCGGGCGGAGGCTGGAATCGCTGAGTTGCGCAAATATGTCGACACCATGATTGTTATTCCTAATCAGCGCCTGTTAAAAATACTCGACCCAGGTACGCCGTTCACTGAATCGTTCCGTAAAGCCGATGAAGTTTTATATTGGGCGACCAAAGGTATCTCGGACCTAATTACTCGATGCGGTTTAATCAATCTCGATTTCGCCGATGTTCGCACCGTGATGTCCGAAAAGGGTGAGGCTTTGATGGGCACCGGTTATGGTTCAGGCGAAGGGGCCGCGGAGATGGCGGCTAAAATGGCCATCAGTTCACCCCTTCTCGATGATATCGATATTTCCGGAGCCCGTGGGGTGTTGGTGAATATCACCGGCGGAAAGAAAATGACTATCATGAACGTTTCCGATGCTATGGAGGCGGTTTATGCGGCAGTCGGCGGTGAGGCCAACATTATATTTGGCGCCGTCATCGATAATAATCTTACTGACCAAATTTACGTAACCGTTATCGCCACCGGTTTTGGACGCAAAGAAGAAAACGCCGCTGTTCCGGTCGTACCTGGAACGCTTTTCAATGATGGAAACGACGGCGGAATAACACCTCCAAAACCCCAGCCGGTTATAAAAAAGCGTAACCCCTCGACGGTTGACCGGCCGATTTATCAACAAATCATGAAAGATAATATTACCACCGAATTGTTCGATAGGCCCACTTTTGAAAGGTACAAACTAGGCAAGCCGGAAAGCCTTAACCTGTCTGATGATGGTAATGGCGGAAACGGTCGACATCTATAAATAACCCGAAATAAAACGATAAATCCCGGACTGGAGCGGCCCGGGGTTTATCGTTTTTAATAAGCTATGCGGTCACTGAAGCAGTTTTAATTGACTGCTTTCGAAATCTAATAACTGTCGTTTGGTCGCTAATCCCAGAGAGAATCCCGTGAGCTTGCCGTTTGCGCCTATCACTCGATGGCAGGGAATAACTATTGGTATTGGATTATTCGCCATAATCTTTCCGATAGCCCGATATGCGGTTGAATTCACCTGTTTCGCTAATTCTCCGTAACTAACCGTATGGCCATATGGGATATTTTGAGTGGCCCTTAAGACTTTTATCGCGAAGGCATCCAGATGCTCTATATCCAAAACAATATTAAACTTTTTTCTATTTCCGTTGAAATACTCTTGAATTTGCTCTCTTATGGCTTTTGTGAACGCCGAGTTTTCGGTTGTTTCCATTTTATTTTTGGCGGCGTATTCATGGGCATCGGCAATGGAAGATTTCGGCCCGAACCTTAAAAACCGCAGTCCCGTTTCGGTGACGCCTATGATTATCGGCCCGAATCGAGGAACAGCAAATGATTCGACATGCAATATCATAAGGGATTAATCAAGGTGTAAACCCGATGAGTTTTGTACGGCGCACTCGTTTTTTGGCCGATTCGTGCTCGGCGTTCGTATAACTGAAAATATGCGAACCATCCCCTTTTGCCACGAAATACAAATAATCAACATCGGCGGGATTAACCGCAGCTATCAAGGACGCTTTGCCTGGAGAACATATTGGTGCCGGAGGCAACCCCAAGTATTTATAGGTATTGTATGGGGAGTCAATTTGTAAATCGCTGTAGTATAGCGGACGATTTTTCCCGCCATGAGCGTAAATCACGGTCGGGTCGCATTGAAGCAACATGTTTTTTCGCAGTCTTGAATTATATACCGCCGAAATGATTGGTCGTTCGCTGTCAAGCATCGCCTCTTTTTCAATCATCGAGGCCAGTATAATTGCTTCATCGAAATCCAATCCCTGCTGGGCCGCTTTCTCTTCAAAATCTGGGGGTAGGGTTTCGAAAAACCTTTTAACCATTTTGTTTACGACAGACACCGCCGATTCATCATAGAAAAAATCGTAAGTATCAGGGAAAAGATATCCTTCCAAATTATCGGCGGCGATTCCCAACGAATCGAGCATCACCCGGCTGGTACAGGCGGCGATAAAATCGCTCGGTTCGAATTCCAGTTGGCTCGATAGGTGCATCGCCGTTTGTTGAATAGTCAAGCCCTCAGGGATAGTAACTGTGTATGGTACTGAGGCGCCCCGGGTGATAATACCGATAATCTGGGCGATACTGTATCCCGGGGCCAAGGCGAATCTGCCGGCTTTGAGCTTTTTACTTTGCCATGGGAGTTTTGCGAATATCACGAAATTCAACTGCGAACTTACGGCTCCCATTTGTTGAAGTTTATAGCCGATATCGAAAACGGTATCGCCCCGACGCACTATCAAGTATTTGGTTTTTGCGCCGAAATTCTTTTTATCCTGCGGCGAATAATATAAATAAGCCCCGAATATGAATATTATCAGCCCTACGAAAAAAGTAAATTTTAATAGCCAGCGGAAACTCATTTTATGAATTCCCCTGAATGGGAAAATAATAACGGCTGCGATAACCAGCGCCAGCGAGATTGCCAACGCCAGTAAATTAGAAAGATGCCAAAGCAGCCTGTCGCCAATCGAGAATTTCGGTCCATCAATCCTTTTGACCATCCAGAAACGCCTGCAAAATCACTGTCGCGGAAACCATATCAACCAAGCCCTTTTGGGCTTTTTTGCCACCGGCATGCAATTGCCGGGATGCCTCCACGGTCGACAACCTTTCATCAATTAAATTTGCTGCCAACCCTGATTTTTGTTTTAGTAAAAGCGCGATTTTTTCCGCCTTGGCCGCCTGAGGTCCTTTACTTCCGTCCATATTTAACGGCAGTCCGACGACAATTTTGTCCACCTCTTCTTTTCGAGCGATATTGATTATTTTTTTTATCAGGTCGTTATACCCGCGGTATTCAACGAAACCGTATCCGCTGGCCAAAAATCGCGATTCATCGGAAATCGCTATACCGACTCGTACATCCCCCAAATCCAGCCCCATTATCCTACCCATTGTTTTGCTTGGGCAACCGCCCTGTTTGTTTATAATCCAGGTATTCTTTTATAGCTTGTCGGTGCGACGCGAAAGCTATGTTTGAGGGTATCTTATCGAACTGAAAATATTCGGCTTCAAGCGCGTCATCTCCCGGTATCGGCTCAAAGCTATCGGCGTCGGCCAGGTATAGTATTAAGACCGCCCGTGTTCGTGGATCATCGTGACCGGCATACACATTGAACAGCGCTTTTAATTTGATATCGAGTCCCGTTTCCTCTTTAAGTTCGCGTATGCAACAATGCTGGGGGGATTCGCCGTATTCCATAAAACCAGCCGGAAAACACCAGTCCCCGATATACGGCGGATATTTGCGTTTTACCAATAGAATTCCCTGACCATTATCAATAATAGCCCCCGCGGCGGGAATAGGATTTCTATAATTGATATAATCGCATTTCGGGCAATGTTTTCTGACTTTACCGTCCAACTCGGCTTCAACCAGCACGACCCCGCACCAGGGGCAATATGTAAATTCCTTATTTGTCACTTTTTTCGACCATCATTGCTATGAGTCGGCTACCTGATAACAGGCGGCGCTAAAGGTATCTCTTTTATTGTCCCGAAATCGTCCAGCGGTGCATCAAAATCGGCAGGATTTCCTACCACCATAATTGTCAAGCTCTCCGGCTTAAGATATATTTGGGCCACTCTTTGAATGTCTTCAATTTTTACCGCCCTGATATTATCAAGATATTTTTCATAATAATCAGGCGGCATTTTATTGAACTCCAGCGACATCAGCTGATTTACGATTTGGCCCGGTGACGTAAAATTAAAGACGAACTGATTGATATAAGCATCCCGGGCCATTGCGAATTCCTGTGTATCCACCTGAGTTTGCGAGATTTTTCTGATTTCGTCAAGCATGAGGGTTATAGCTTTATGAGCGGTTGAATTTTTCGTCTGACAGTGGGCGGTAAACAATCCATAATCCCTGCTGGAAATGTCGAAATTACTGCCTACCGAATAAGCGAGCCCCTCGTTTGAACGAACTTGGGTGGTCAATCGCGACGTGAAACTTCCGCCGCCCAGAATATAATTCATCAAGGCTATGGCGTAACGATCCGGATTTTCTCGTTTGATTCCAAGATGTCCAATCAGGATATTGGCCTGGCTGATATCTTTATTTACGATATATACGCCGGGTTTATATTCGAAATTTACCTCCGGAATCGGTCCAAGCTCAATCTGTTGCTTTGACCATCCCGCGAACGATTCATTCAATATTTGAATAATGGTGTCGGGATTAAAGTCCCCCGCAATCGCCATCATGACATTGTTAGGGCAAAAATACTTTCGATGAAAGGCGATGATATCGTCGCGTTTTATATTTTTTACATCGGCCCATTCAAGAATGCTACCTTTGGGGTGATCGCCATATATAAGATGATTGAATTCGCGGCCGATTATTCGCCCCGGATTATCATTGCGGCGGCGGATATCTTCCCTGATTTGCTCTTTCGCAAGCCGCAATTTTTTTTCAGAAAACATCGGGTTCATCAGAATATCGGCCAGGACTTTGAAACCCAACCTGATATCCTTGGCCAGCACCGAAAGCGACCCCCAACCTGACTCTTCACCTATTCCTATATCAATGGATGCCGCCATGAATTCCAGAAGGGCGTCAAGAGAATCCGGCGCTATATTTTTTGTGCCGCCCGTTCTCATCAATTTGCCGGTCAATCCGGGGATAGCCATATTTTCTTTTGGTTCGTATATTTCTCCTGTTCTTACAAGTAAATTGGCGTCTACCAGCGGCAATTCATGGTTCGGCAATAAGAACACAATCATTCCGTTTTCGAGGACAATCCTCTGGACGTCAACTCCGACCTTAGGAATTTGCCAATTGAGCTCTTTATAGCGTAAAGAATTAACCAGTTTTGAGCCGGGCGAACTCGAGGTTTGAGCCGCGGCGAAATTTAGCGCGATTAATAGTATCCCCGCGAAAACCGAATATCTTCGCATATCAGTACCCTCCCTTTACCCGGGGGCGGACTGCTTGGGGCCGGGCTGGCATTTGGGCGCCTGGTGTTTTGACGATATAGGCCACCGTGCGATTGTCTTCAGTAAAATATTTTTTGGCCACTCGCATAATATCTTCCTTGGTGACCGCCTTTCGTTCCCAATAATGGTTTTTTATGTAACGCCAATCCCCCGTGAGGGCGTCGTTTCCGGACAGGCTAAAGGCCATCCACATATTAGAACGCAACATCCTTATATAATTGGCGTCGAGTTGATTTCTTACGCGCTGAAGTTCCCAATCGGAGACAGGTTGAGTTTTCATGTTTTCGATTTCGGCGTATATCGCGTTTTCGTTGGCCTCCAACGTTGCGTCTCCCATCGGCGTGAGCCAGAACATGAACATATCGGGATAACGGGAGGAGGACACGCCGCAACCAATCGATTGGGCGATTTTCAGGTTTTCCACCATTTTTTTATGCAGCCGACTGGTTCGGCCATCGGTCAAAATACTCGCCATGATTTCCAGTGGGGCCAGGTCGGGATCGCCGGCCGCCACGGTATGATAACCAATCAGTGCTTGTGGTTCGGCGTCGAATTTGACTTTGACTCTGCGCTCCCCTTTTTGCGGCGGTTCAATAGTGGCTATTTTGGGTAATCCGGTCGATGGCGGAATCGGACCGAAGTACTTCTCGGCGATGTATTTGACTTCGTCGAATTCGACATCGCCGACTATAGCCACGACTGCGTTGTTTGGAGCGTAAAATTTATCGCGAAACTCATTAAGGTCTAATCGGGTCATCGTCTCCAGGTCGGATGCCCATCCTATTACGGGCCAGCTATAACCGCAGGCGGTAAACGCGGCGGCATTAAACTGTTCCTCTAAATAACCACTGGGGTCGTTGTCGGTTCGTAGGCGTCTTTCTTCATAAACGACATCTCTCTCCGAGTAGTATTCGCGTGTAACCAGATTAGCCATCCGGTCGGATTCCAATAACGCCCATAATTCCAACCTATTGGCCGGAAGGCTGACGAAGTACTGAGTCCCGTCGCTGAACGTTGAGGCATTCAGCATGGTGCCGCCGTTTCGAAGGTAGGTTTCCCAGAGTTCATCCTTGATTATATATCGAGTTTCCTCTAATTGCACTTTATGGATTTCGGCTTTGAGCGAATCCACTTTATCTTTTGAACCTTTATAAAATGGATTTCTTTCCCTGGCCTGTTCGATAGTCAATAATTCTGCCAAAGAATCGATTTTTCTTAGATAAGGTAATTCGGCCTCGTAGTCTGTCGTGCCGAAGAGTTTGGTTCCCTTGAACATCATGTGTTCGCAAAGGTGGGCCATACCGGTGATACCCGGGCGCTCATCAACCGATCCGACTTTGTAGCGCAACACTACGGAGAATACCGGCGACTCGTGACGTTCAAGGACCAAAAACCGCATGCCGTTTTCCAGCGTAAGCTCTTTGACATCGAGCCGAATATCATCAGTTGGAACGGCCGGCGGACTTATCAGCAACAATGCCAATAATCCAGGAATTAGTATTTTCATCAATCACTCCATTGCTATAAAAAAATCATTACCGCCAATATAAAAGATACATGGTGTTGCCGCAAGCGGTTTACCCGCTGGGAGAGCGGCTTTATTTATTCTTTATCCGCCGGATATAATCTATCACTTTCAGGCTGCGATTTTCGCCTAAAATCAAGAATAAAAAAACTTTCGCGGCCGCCGCCACAATCATTCTCGGATTTTGTTTCAAGCGCAGTATGGGCCTATTCATCAGCAAGGAAATATTGTAAGCGTTGGCCAAACGATGAGCCCACTTTCGGGTTTTATATTTATCAAAATGCGGTGTCTCGATGACCGGTTGTGTAAATATAGTTGCTTGTTCCGATATAAACTCCGTGTCGAACGCATCGGGCTTGATATAACCTTTCGCCAGGCATTCTTCATATAATCTGGTTCCGGGAATCGGAGTGGCTGAGAAAATCGATATATTTTCGAAGTGCAAATCCCTGATAAGCTTTCGCGTATTGTCGATTGATTCATCAGTTTCTCCAGGCATTCCGATAACGAAGTAGGCATTTACTTTGATACCGGCTTTTCGACAAAAGCGGGTTACATCGTATATTTTTTTTGTGCTTATACCCTTTTTAATGACCTTATTACGCATGTATTCATCGCCCGATTCAATCGCCAGATTCAGCGAATCGCATCCTGCCTTTTTTGCCCAGCCAATCATTTCATGGTCAAGTGAACCTACATGCACGCCGTTAGGAGTATGCCATTTTATTTTAATACCGCTTTCGATAATCCGCTTGCAGATTTCTATGAAACGCGTCTTATCATAGGTGAGATTATCATCCTCGAACGACACTTCGTTAACGCCGTACCGAGTCGCCAAAAGCTCGATTTCCCGAAACACGTGAGCGGCTGATCTTACTCGATATTTGCTTCCCATTACTTTATGCACGCTGCAGAAATTGCAATTATACGGGCAACTCCGCGAAGTAATGACCGGCGCGTAACGGCCATACCCCAAACCCCATCTGTCTTTTTTAAGGTTTAAATATTTCTCAAGACCGAATGTATCCCAATCAGGGAAACTCAGTTCTTCAAGGTTGTTTTCGTATCGCGTTTTCGCATTAATTATTATCTTACCGTCTTGTTTAAAGGCCAACCCGTCGATTTTTCTTAAATCACCGCCTTGTTCATGGACGTTAATAAAATCGGGAAAGCTTCTCTCTGATTCGCCAATCATTGCGAAATCTATCGCTTGATTGGCGCAAACCCTTTCCGGCATTATCGATGGGTGCGCGCCACCGACAATTATCGGGATGGCCCTGTCGATGTTTTTGATGACTTGCGCCGATTTTAATACCGCTGGAAACCGTGATGAGAAAAAACAGCTGATGCCCACAAGATCGGGCTTAATTTTAATGATTCGGTTTCGAAGCTGGTTTTCTGTCAAACCATAATGGGTTGTTCCATCCGAAGAAGTTGTTGGGGGCGCCTCTATAGCGGCATCCAGACCAATTACATCGTGGCCGGCGTTTTTGAGAGCTGTCGCCAGATAAGCCAATCCCAGCGGAAAAGACAGACCGAATCCTGCCTGTTTTGGCGCCCTAAAAGCCGGATTCAGTAGAAGTGTTCTCATCGGCCTAAATATACCATATCTCATATCGAAATAAATAGTTATGAATTATAATAATGAAGGGGATTTTAAGGCGATTTTGCTTGCTTAATAATCGGCCGTTTGTTATTATCAAGCAAACATTAAATTGAGTAGGTGTTAAAAATGGGCGAGATAAATAAGAATGTCGATGCGTTAGTTGACGAATGGCAATTTTCCCGTAATGCTCGAGAACTTCAAAGTTCAATCATCAGAGAAATTTTAAAAGATTCTTCCAAACCCGGCGTGATTAATTTCGGCGGCGGGTTGCCGGCTCCAGAGCTATTTCCGGTTGAAAAAATCCGCAAAGCCTGTTTGGATGTTATGGATAAACATGCCGTCAGCGCTTTACAGTATGGGTTGACGACCGGCGTTAAAGAACTGCGAGAACTCATCGCGTCCCGCATGCGCAAACAGGGGGTGGAGGTCACAACTGAATGTATTCAGATAACCGGCGGCGCCCAGCAAGGGCTCGATATCGTCGGTCGCGCTTTTCTGGAATCCGATTCGGTGGTTTTGACGGAGACTCCTACCTATCTTGGCGCGCTTCAAGCTTTCTCTTTCTATCGTCCCAAATTCGTGTCTGTAGAAACAGATAATGATGGAATCATTCCTGATGACGTCGAAGAAAAAATGAAAAAATACAAACCACGCTTTATTTATGTCGTGGCCAATTTCCAGAATCCTACAGGCCGCTGTATAAGTAACAAAAGAAGAGAAGCGTTGGTTGAAATTGCCCGTAAATACAGATGTCCGATTATCGATGATAATCCTTATGGCGAATTGCGATTCAGCGGCCAACATTTAACTCCCTTGAAAGCCATCGGTCCGGATATTGTTATCGAACTTGGCACTTTCTCGAAAATCATTTCACCGGGCCTTCGTATTGGCTGGATCTGTTCGCAGCCATCGGTTCAAACGATTATCGAAAGAATGAAACAGGCCTGCGATTTACATTCGAATTCTTTTACCCAATATGTGATATATGAATTTGCCGCCGCCGGACATCTTGACCCACACATTGAGACCGTCCGGAAAGCTTATTCGGAACGCCGCGATTTCATGGTCGGCATGATGAAAAAGCACTTTCCCAAAGGCACGACCTGGACCGAACCCGAGGGCGGTCTTTTCCTTTGGGTAAAAGTAGCCGGTAATCTTAGCACATCGGCGATGCTCAAAGATGCGATAGCCGCCGGTATCGCTTATGTTCCGGGTAAGTTTTTCTATAGCGAAAAAGCGGATGACACGACTATGAGACTGAATTTCTGTAATGCCACAAACGCGAATATCGAGGAAGGAATTAAACGCTTAGCGAAAGTTATCGCTTCGGCCAAATAAATTTCCAAAAAGCTTCATGAGCAATATAAAATTGCCTTTTGTGAAAATGGAAGGCCTGAGTAATTCTTATATTTTCGTCCAGGCCGACCGGGTGCGAAAATACAATTTGCCTAAAATTGCGCGGCATATTTCCAGCCGAGATTATGGTATTGGGGCCGATGGCCTGATAACGATTGCCCCCGACAAATCGCCTTTTCTAATACGCATTTTCAATCGCGACGGCTCCGAGGCGCAAATGTGCGGCAACGGAATAAGGCAGGCCGCGCTATACCTAAAAAAATACCATTTTAAAAACCGAACCAAATTTGATATTGCCACTGGTGCGGGGGTATTCTCAACGGAAATACTCTTTTCCCAAAATAACCAATCGCGGGTCCTGGCTTCGATAGGCGCTCCCGACTTCACCCGAGACGCCGTTGGATTGCGGGGCGTAAGAAAACTGGCATTTGGGATTAAATTGAATTACCGCGGCCAAGAATTCATTGCGGATTGCGTCAGCGTCGGAAATCCCCATGCAGTAATAAAAGTCGATAATTTTGATTTTCCCTGGGTGGAAATAGGCCGGGCGTTCAGTAATCACAAGATGTTTAAAGATGGCGTAAATGTTCATTTTCTTAAAATTGATAAACCGTCGCGGTATGCCATGAGGATTTTCGAACGGGGTTCTGGAACCACTCTTGGCTGTGGCAGTGGAGCCGCCGCCTGCCTGGTTGTCGGCGTGATGCGGGGTTGGCTGAACACAAAAGCGACTGCCGAGATGCCCGGCGGCAATCTCCAACTTCATTGGGATTTCGATTCGGGGCAAATCGTTCAGACGGGTCCGGCGAACATAATCTGCGAAGGGGAGTACTATATTTGAGCATTGATAACGATTTTAAGGATTACTTCCCAAATCCTATCAAAACGATTATCAGCAGTGCTGTATCTTCGGTTTCAGGAATACCGCAGTCGGATATTTATCAAAACCTGCAGGAACCGCCGGATTCGGCGATAGGCGACTACGGCTGGCCTTGCTTTTCGTTGGCTAAAATTAAGCGCAAAGCGCCTCCGGTGATTGCCGCTGAAACCGCGGGTATTATTAAACCCCATTCGATTATCGAAAAAGTCTCTTCGGTTGGCCCATATCTGAATTTTACACTGAATCAAAAAGCAACTATCCAGACCGTCTGCGAAAACATCTTCGCTCAAAATGAAAAATACGGTTCGGCCAATATCGGTTCTGGTAAAACGATTGTTATCGATTATTCTTCCCCCAATATCGCCAAACCAATGGGGATTGGACATCTCCGCTCGACTGTAATCGGAGCCGCGCTTAAAAGAATCTATCAATATCTCGGCTATAAAGTCGTCGGCATAAACCACCTCGGCGATTGGGGCACGCAATTCGGGAAATTGGTGGCGGCTTATAGACGTTGGGCCGACCAGAAAGCCATGGATGATGATCCTATCAAAGAACTGTATCGCCTATATGTTAAAATCCATGAGGAAGCCGAAAATGACCAATCGCTCGAGGACGAAAGTCGAGAGATTTTCAAACGGCTCGAAGAAGGCGATCCCGAAATAACTGCGCTTTGGCGTAAATTTATCGCAATCAGCAAATTGGAATTTAATCGTTTGTATAATTTACTTGGCATAACTTTCGAGTCGGAGGCCGGCGAATCTTTCTATAACGATAAACTTGAACATACCGTTAAATTCCTTGAAGATAAGGGCCTGACTAAAATCAGTCGGGAGGCTTTAATTGTTCCTCTCGACGAATTCAAGCTCGAACCATTGTTGTTGAAAAAGCGCGATGGGTCATCTTTGTATGGTACCCGCGATTTGGCCGCGGCGATTTATCGCTATGAAACCTATAAATTTGATTTAATCCTTTATGTCGTCGGCGTCGCTCAAACTCTCCATTTCAAGCAGTTGTTTAAAACGCTTGAGCTCGCCGGTTTCGAATGGGCGAAAGATTGTCGTCATGTAAGTTTCGGATGGGTTACGCTGGGGGGCGAAATGATGGCTACCCGCCGCGGCAATATATTTTTTCTCGAGGATGTAATCGAACAGACCATTGCCCGCGCCCGCGCCATAATCAGCCAAGGCAATCCGGACTTGGAAAACCCTGATGAAGTCGCCCGCAAAGTTGGGGTCGGGGCTGTCGTTTTTTCCGATTTGGCCGTTCGCCGCGATACCGATGTGTCGTTTGAATGGGAACGGATGCTTGATTTCGATGGTCAAACCGGACCCTATTTGCAATACGCTCACGCTCGTATCTGCAGCCTGATTCGCAAGTATGGAAAAGAGCCGGATGGTCGGGCCGATTATTCTATGCTGAAATTCCCCGAGGAATTTAGTCTGGCCAAAAAACTGCTGGAATATCCCGATAAGATTAAATCGGCGGCTGAATTGAACGAGCCTTACATTATCTCGGCCTATCTTCTAGATTTGGCGGGCTTATTTTCTACCTATTTTCAGAAATATAAATCGCCCGCCGATAAAATAATTTCCGACAACAGCGAACTGACAAAAGCCAGGATAAATTTGGCGTGGTGCGTTCGCGTTGTCTTAAAATCGGGCTTGGATATTTTAGGTATCGATGCTTTGGAGAAAATGTAATTTTATAAAATACCAAACCAATAACGCAACGCTATGGACAAAATCATAAAACCAGCTCAAAAACTTCGCGGAAGAATGACTCTTCCGGGGGATAA
>JAAYTW010000059.1 GCA_012517955.1 Candidatus Zixiibacteriota bacterium
CAACCTTGAAACATCATTGACATCTTGATGCGCTTTCTATAAATTTAGCCCCGCTCCGCCCGATTTGTTGATATCTGAATTGGGCAGTTTTTGAGTAATTGCGGCAAAAATCGAAAGGTTTGAGATATGCGCGACGTCACCCGTCCCTCTAAGCTGTCTTCATTCATTGCGGCCTCAATTAGCCCTATATTTGCGGCAATAGCCATTTATTCGCTTTTTATTCCCTGGGTTTCGGGCAAACTTTTGGTTATCGGTAAAACTATAACCGCAAAGGACTTTCCCAACGTGTTCTGGAGCGTTATCATTGGCGGCCTGGCGATAATAGGAGTCTATATCCATTCACTTTTCTCAGGCGAAATAGTGAAGCGACGCGTCGTTGTTTTTATCCTATCGGTGATGACGCTTCTTTCTTCTGGATATTTTCTTTATCTCTATTCGAAAACGCCGTCGATCCCTGGCGTTAGAGTTACCTTTCGTGGGGGATTATTACTCTGCTTTATTTCATTGATATTGGTGGTGGCGGGTTCAGTTATCCCTTTTTTAAAAACGATAGGTCTGACCCAAACCAATTGCAACGACCGGCAAATTAACGGCCAACCGGAAATTGCTGTCACCGCTAAAAAAGCAAAAACTGAAAATTAACTGGGTTGGGTTTGCCGCCGCAGAGATTGCCGATATAAACCCTCCGGCTGTCTTAATATTATCCGATTCGAAGCCCGAAAAAAACGAGCCCGAGCCCAACCATTTGAATTTCGGGCCCGACCGTAACCAGGCATCACCCTATCCACAAATAAAAAAGGCAGGAAAATTACTTTCCTGCCTTAAAAAATCGAATCCGTTTTGTTACTTTTTACCGCCCTGACCCGAAAGGGTTGAATCAGGCAACGTTATCGGCCATTTATTGCCGCTGGGAGTCGGTGTCGTTTCTTTTTTGACCGGTTCCGATTGTTTAACTACCGGTCCCGGTTGCTTAATTTTTTCCTTGGGAGTAGGTGTGGCTTCCGGCGGTTTTGTGCCCTTAATTACCACCGGAATCGTAAAATGCCTTATGGAATCCCCGCTCACCTCGTATGTAAGCGAAAGATTACTGTCATTCTCGGCGAATGTCCCTTTCCATTTGAAATCAAGCTTCTTTATCTCAGTGGGCTTAAGGGTAAACGGCTTGCTCTTGAAATCAAGCATCCTGGGAATAGCGCTCAGAAGCTTTACGTTAATCGTTGAATCGCTATGATTCGAAAAAACGACGCTCTGGTTTTTGGGACCGTCTTTTGTGAATTCCACTATTTCCGGTTTGAATCGGCATGGCGCGGTGGAATCTGGTTTAGGCAATACGGTCGCCGTAAACATAATTCTAACGGTCGGCTGAACCGGATCGTTCGTTTCTATATCAGCCGATTTCGATAACCTCGATGCATAATTTCTCGTTCCGAAAATTAATTCCACGACCGTGGAATCTCCAGGTTCCAGATTATTTTTCTGAACCTGGGAAGCCGTGCAACCTCAGCCGGCCTTTACGCGCTTAATCGTCAGCGTCGAATCACCGACGTTTTTGATAACGTAGGCGTGTCTGATAGTCGCATTACGGCAGACTTGTCCAAAATCCCAGTCCTTTCTATCGACCTGGATTTTTGGGGCCGCCAGAAGGTTCGAAATCGACGCCAACCACAAAATTGCGATTGATATTAGGATTCTTTTCATCAAGAGTCTCCTGCATTTATCGTTCCAAACGGATGTCCATTTTATCTAATATCGGCATTATTTTCGTCCTGTCAATCGAATTCCCTGAACGCCTCATGTGCGTGCGACCGCGGCCTGGGTTTTAATTCTTTCACCACATCAACGGTCGAATCAGCATCATTATAAGTAATCTGAAAATCCCGTTTCTGAAATACCGCAATCATCCTATGGTTGTCGGTGGTGGTTTGGGCCACAATTCGTCTTAAGTCCCAATGCTTGGCGATATCCAGGCAATAATCCGTCAGGATACTGCCCAGTTCTTTCCTCTGATATTCGTCAATTATTAACACGGCGTACTCCACTGTCTCATGACTCGGATCGGCTATCAAACGCCCGACCCCAATAAGCCTTTTTTTGCCGGCCTTCTCAATTTCGGCCACAATGGCGATTTCGCGGTCGTAATCTATGTAACAATAACGGGTCGCCACTTCATGGGATGCCCACTGGAAAAAATACCGGAAACGCGAAAAAATGGTCTCCTTGGAGCAGCTTCCAAGCATTTCCATCCATAAAGGCTCATCTTCCGGCTTTATCGGCCTTAAAGTAACATTTGTTCCATCTTTAAGCTTAATCGCCTTGACATATTTTTCCGGATAAGGTCGCAGTACGAGATGTGAATACTGCTCTTTGTACTTTTCCGTCAGTCGGTTATCGATTAATACCCTCGCGTCAAGGGCTATCGTTTTCTCCGGAGTAACCAGCAAAGGATTAATATCAAGTTCTACGATTTCCGGGTAATCCGCGGCCAAATACGATAATCTGATTAAAACCTCTATCAGCTTGTCGAGATTCGCCGCCGGCCGCCCCCTGAATCCCTGTAAAAGGGGCCAGATTTTTAAGGTCTCCAACATCCGGCGGGCCAGCCGCTCGTTTAGAGGCGGAAAACCTAAGCTCTTATCATTAAACAATTCCGCGCTGATTCCCCCCATTCCGGCCATCATAACCGTATCAAAAACCGGGTCTTTCTTTATGCCAAAAATCATTTCCACACCATTCTTAGACGAAATCATCGGCTGAACGGTAACACCCTTTATTCGAGCCCCCGGCATTTTCGCTTTGGCCGATAGAATTATCTTATCGAACGATTGCCTAACCATATGTTCGTCTTCAATATTGAGGGCCACGCCGCCGACATCGGTCTTGTGAACGATATCAGGCGAATGTATTTTCAACGCGACCGGGTAACCGATTTTTTCAGCCATTTCCACCGCCATATCAGCAGTTTCAACAGGATAAGGAGTGGCCGTGGGAATTCCGTATGTTTCCAATAAAGCCTTCGAAACTTCCTCGGTTAGCAGATTTCCGGTCTTAAAATGGGTCGCCGTAAAATCGGCGCGCGTCTTTTCGCGATCATGCTTAAATTGCACCGGGAATTCTTTGGGTGTTTCATATAGTATATCGATATTTCTATCATACTCAACCATCGCCATAAACGCCCTTATTGCCTGTTCGGGCGTGTCATACGCCGATATGCCCGCATCGATTAATTTCTGAACCCCCTCGCGCATCGATTTTCCCCCAAGCCAGGCCGCTAATATCGGTTTTGGCGATGTTGCCGCCAGTTTTGCAAGCGAAAGAGCTGTCGCCGTCGGGTTGGTCATTGCCTGCGGCGTTAAAATTACCAAAACCGCGTCAACTTCAGGGTC
>JAAYTW010000060.1 GCA_012517955.1 Candidatus Zixiibacteriota bacterium
ACCGCCTACTGTTTCCCATCTCGCGACAGGATTATCGTGGCGTCCTCGAGGCTGGCATCCGGAATATTGGCGTCGACCCCTTTTTCGCGAGGATATTCGGTTTTTGAGCAACCTATCACGATTGACGAAAGCAAGATAAGAATAATCGTCGAATCAATTCGCATCGAGTTTTTCCTCAGGCGGTCTATGACGCCAGCGATTGTGAATCCAGGCCCATTGAATCGGGTCGTAATTAATCAACTCTTCCAGGGCCTTATTGCACATTGTCAGTACCCTAATAATATCTCCGGTAACGTCGTCTGTCCATTCAAATCGCAGTTCCGGCAATATTCTTATAATAAATTTATCGTTATTTGTTCGATAAATCGCCATCGGTAAAATGGGCGATTTTGTTTTGCGGGCAATCATTATCGGCCCGGCGGCGGTGAGGGCTTTCTTTCCGTAAAAATCGGCGAAATATCCTTTCACGTTCGAGGAATCCTGATCCAATAATACCCCCAGGGCATATCCTTTTCCCAAAGCGCGCATAATTGAAAGCGGAGAATCCACCGTAGCGATATTCAGTACGTTGAATTTCCGTCTTTGCGCCACTAATAGGGCATCAAGGCGCTTATCATATAATTTGCGCCCGATAACCGCTACTTTGCGCTCTTTAACATATGCGAACCAAGCCGCCAAAAGCTCAAATTGGCCGATATGTCCTGTAAGGGCGATTATTCCCTTGCCCTTCGCCTCGGCTGAAAGATAGTGCTGATATCCTTCGACTGAGACCATTTGTTCCATATATTCTTTGGACCAGTTTCCCATAAGAATCATATCGACCAGGTTTTTCGCCATCAACTGAAAACAGGCTTTGGCGCGAATTTCGGCATCCCGCGGCGATAGTTTGAAGGCAAATGAAAGTTGCTGACAAGCCATCCGTCGACCTTTTGAATCGGCAAAATACCAGACCTCGCCCATAACCCCTGCCAGCATCAGCGCCAATTGCCGTGGGATCGCTTTAAGTAATCGTATAAGGAAAAGCGCGAATATATATATAAGACCGTTTTTCAAATTATTTTGGCGTTAAGAATATCGTGCATGTGTATAAGGCCCAGAAGATGATTACCGCCGTTGACCACGGCCAGACTGGTGATTTTATGTTTTTCCATGCGATTAAGCGCCAATACGGCAAGTTTTTCAGAGGAAATTGTTTTCGGCTTTGAGGTCATAACATCGGAGGCCACCAGCTTATCCAAAGGCAATCCTTTTTCGATAGCTCGGCGCAGGTCCCCATCGGTTATGATTCCCAGCAGAGTGTCTTTTTCGTCGACGACGGTTGTTGTCCCGAGTCGTTTTGAAGTCATTTCGAGCACGACGCGCGAAAACGGCGTATCCGGTCCGACTTTTGGGATATCATCACCGGTATGCATTATTTGCGATACCTTCACTAGACTTTTACCGATTGCTCCACCGGGATGGTATATAGCGAAGTCATCGATAGTCAATTCGCGGCGTTCCATCAGCGCCATCGCCAGCGCATCCCCCATAACCATGGCGGCCGTGGTGGATGATGTCGGCACAAGATTGTTGGGACAAGCCTCCTGCGGCACCGACACATCAAGAATAACATCGGCATCATTAGCCAAAAGCGAATTTATTTCGGCGGTTAGAGCGATAATCGGAACCTCCAGGCGTTTGAATACGGGAATAACTTTGATAATTTCCTCGGTTTCACCCGATTTACTTATGGCGATAAGGAGGTCATCGCCGCGCACCAAGCCAAGATCCCCATGAATTCCTTCGGTGGGGTGGAAGAAAATGGCCGAAATACCTATGGATGAGAAAGTCGAGGCGATTTTTTTGGCCACGTTGCCCGATTTTCCGATTCCCGAAACGATAACGCGGCCTTTGGTGGAATCGATTAAATCGACCGCTTTGATAAAATTGTCGTCGAGCTTATCGGCTAACGCGGCGATAGCGTCGGCCTCGATTTTAATCGTTTTTCTGGCAATATCAAGCAAGCCGTTTTTCTTCATCAATTCCTCTGGCGTCTAAAATCATATCGATTATTTCGCGGGCGACTCCGTAACCGCCCGGTGCTTGGGTTACATAAAGAGCCGCTTTCAACACCGATTTGGGGCTATCAGGGACGGCTACGGCCACGCCGCATATTTCCATAATGGGGATGTCAATCAAGTCGTTTCCGACAAAGAGAATTTCTCCATCGGTAATATGATAGCGGGATTTTAACGCGTTATAATTATCAAGTTTTCTTGATGAATCTTGATAGACATCTTCGATTCCCAGTTCTTTTGCCCGGGCGGTTGTGGCCGATGATTGTCTTCCTGAAAGCAAAGCCACTCGGATACCATGTTTTTGGGCAATATGAATCCCAAGTCCATCGGCGATATTGAATCGCTTAAGCTCAAAACCGTCAGGGCCGATATAAACCGCGTTATCGGTCAGGACCCCGTCGACGTCGAAAATCACCATTTTGATTTGACTTAGCTTTTCCCAGAAACGTTTTATCATGGCGTATCCGTAATTTTATATGTTACCGATTGATAGGATGTTAGTCAATAGAAAAGAGCAGATGAGTCAAGTAACAGAAGGGGGCATCTTTTCCCTTGTTTCTGGAGGAAAAGAGGCGGGGAAAGCGCGGTTATGATAGCGTTTATATTGCGGCGTATCCGACGACGCTGACGCCCGAATAAAAATATTTTCAAAAATCTTTATCGCTGCGGCGGGATTTCCTGGCGCGAACCCGACGCTATAGTTGTAGCTAAGCGCCAAATTAGGCGTTTGAAACCCATTCAATCGGGATTGTGACGGGTGATTACGCCATCCACCATGTAAATGACATCTTCGGATATATTAGTGGCGTGGTCAGCGATTCGTTCAAGATAACGAGAGACAGAGAGATAGGGGATAAGGATATGGACATGGTCGGGGCGCGCTTTAATAGCGTCGGTAACGCGGTTGTACATTTCGCGATTAATGGAATCTACGTAATCATCGGCGGCGCATACTTCTCGAGCCAGTCTGGAATCGAAGTTGACCAGCGAATCAAGGCAGGCACGCAACATCCACTGGGTTTTGGATGATATGCCGTCGAAATCGAAAGGAATAGATATAGGGGGGTTGTTTTTTAAAAATTGGGCGCGTTCGGCGATATTGACGGCCAAATCGTTTATACGTTCCAGATCGTTGTTTATTTTCAGTACCGCGATTATAAAGCGAAGGTCTATCGCCACCGGTTGATGTAAGGCCAGAATCTTAAGGCAATCTTCTTCCAGTTCGACTTCCGCGCGATCAATCTCGCTGTCGCCCTTGATGACCCTTTGCGCCAGTTCAGAGTCCCTGTTTTCGATAGATTTGACCGCTAATCCGACGCTATTTTCCACAATGGCGCCCAACGCCAGAATTTTTTTCTTAAGATTCTCGATTTCGTTACGAAGATGCTGCGACATAATCTTAACCTCTTTTCGCTCATCCAAAACGACCCGTAATATAATCCTCGGTACGCTTTATGGATGGTTTCGTAAAAAGCTTCTTGGTAACATCGAATTCTATTAGAACCCCTTCATAAAAAAACGCCGTATAGTCTGAAATCCGGGCCGCTTGCTGCATATTGTGGGTGACGATAACAATTGTGTAATTTTTTTTCAGCTCTCCGATGAGGTCCTCGATCTTGGCGGTGGAAATCGGATCGAGAGCGGATGCCGGTTCGTCCATTAAGAGCACTTCGGGACGAACAGCCAAAGCTCTGGCTATGCATAGACGTTGTTGCTGACCGCCGGAGAGCATATAAGCGCTGTTGTTAAGCTTGTCTTTGACTTCTTCCCACAGGAAAGCTCTGGTCAGCGATTCCTCGACCGCCTCTCTAATTGTGTTTTTATCGGTGATTCCATTGACCCGAAGACCATAGGCCACGTTGTCGAATATCGATTTGGGGAATGGATTCGATTTCTGGAATACCATCCCCACCCGAGTCCGGACAGTAGAGACATCGGTGATATCCCTATATATATCGATATCATCAAGCCTGACGGTTCCTTCCTGGCGGGTGCCTGGGATAGTTTCGTTCATTCGGTTAAGAGTGCGCAAGAACGTCGACTTGCCGCATCCGGAAGGGCCGATTAGCGCGGTTACTTTTTTTTCGTCGATATCCATCGTAACATCAAACAACGCCTGATTAGCCCCATAAAAGAAATTTAAGTTCCTGACAGATATCTTGGGCTTTAACATACTCAAGTTACTTGGTTGACTACAATCAGGTTGCTCTGTAACCATCGGAATATCAATATGTTTATCCACCAACTCGTCTTGACCTCATTTTTGACCTAATTATTATTGCCGTAAAATTTAATAAAAAGGTAAGAACCAATAGCACTAAGACCGTTCCGTAAAGAATCGGTTTGGTTTTTTCGACGTCCGGCGATTGAGTAGCCATTACATAGACATGGTATCCCAATTCCATAAACTGACTATTTAGCTTTGTGGGCAAGCTGGGAAGGTAATAAGCGGCCCCCGTAAACATGATAGGGGCGACTTCGCCGGCGCCGCGGCTGATTGCCAGTATGGCTCCCGTAAGAATGCCCGGCATCGCCTGCGGAAGAATAACTCTTCGGATAGTTTGTAATTTTGTGGCGCCGAGCGCGTAGCTGGCCTCCTTTAGCTCACGGGGGATGGCGCGAAGGGCTTCCTCGGTGGAAACAATGACGACCGGCAGAGTCAATAAGGCCAGAGTCAGCGACGCCCAAATTATGGCGGGTTGTCCCCAAACCGGCTGGCCTGTATTGTAAAATGCTTTGTCGATTCCTCTACCGATGAAGCTTATGAAAAATCCCAGGCCAAACAGACCAAACACAATCGATGGCACACCGGCCAAGTTGTTAATGGCGATACGGATTACCCGGGTAATAATTGAATCTGGTCGGGTATATTCTTGAAGATAAACGGCGGTCATTACTCCTATGGGTACGCCGAAAATTACCATCAGGATAACCAGAGCCACAGTGCCGAAAATTGCCGGGAATATTCCGCCTTCGGTCATACCATGTTCGGGCGGGCTTGAAAGAAAGGTCCAGGAAATCGACCTTATACCTCCGAAGATAATATTGAATATTATTACTCCCAGTATCAAAATTATCGTTAAAACGGCAATCAGGGTCAGGTTTTTCGGAATCGCGCCGCTTGATTTTTGGGTTTGCGTCATGGTCGCGCGGACGCCAATGGATTGGGTGGTTGTATTGTCTGGAATCATCTGGTTTTCCCTTGTAGTTTTTCTTTCAGGCGAACCATAATCAATTCGCCGCCCAAATTGACGATAAAAGTAAACACAAATAGCAGACTTCCAATAAAGAACAATACATTGTAATGGGCGCTGCCGAATACAACTTCGGCAAGCTCGGCGGCGATGGTGGCCGACAGGGTGCGAATTGAATCGGCGACACTGTAGGAAATTATTGCGGCGTTACCCGATGCCATCAGCACAATCATGGTTTCGCCGATTGCCCGGCCGAATCCTAAAATTACGCCGGCGGCGATTCCGGGCAGGGCGGCCGGCAAAATCATCGTGAACGATACTTGCCATTGATTCGCTCCCAAGGCCAGGGCGGCCTCTCGCAAAGATTTGGGGACTGACGTCATCGCATCCTCGGCCAGCGTGAAGACGATTGGAATTATGGCTATACCCAGCGCGATACCCGCGTTAACCGCATTAAGACGGTAAGTCAGGCCGAATATTTTTTGTATGGCCGAGGCCAAAACAATCAGGGCGAAAAAACCCAGCACAACGGAGGGAATACCCGCCAACAGTTCGATAACCGGTTTGATTACTTCACGAATCCGTTTTGAGGCAAACTCGGACGAATAGAGCGCGGCGGCGATTCCAAGAGGAGCAGCGAATATTATGGCGATTACAGCTGCTTTGAGCGTGCCGATAAAAAGGGGCACAAGCGAATATTTGGGGACATCGGAATTTGGCTGCCATGACCATTTGGGTTGATGACCCGGATAAAATTGTTGTTTGAGAATCATTTTATTCAGGCCGGCTTCCGATTGAACTTCGGGGCTGGTCAAAATTGGAATCGATTCTTTAAATATAAATATAAAAATAAGCAAAATGACGGCCAGGGCGCTCAAGGACGCTATGGCGATCAGCTTTTCGCCGATTAGTTCTTTAAAACGTGACTTGGGTTTGAATTTGTATTTATTCATAATCACTTTGCCCGGAGAAGGAATATTATTCCCCCTCACGGGCAATGTCAGCGAAGAGGTTATTTGAGGGGTATCATTTTATCACGGATTTCGCCGCCATTTCAGCTGGAAGAGGGATATAATCGGCCGCTTCGGCAAGCTTTTGGCCTTCAGGCGACAAGGCCCAGTTTAATAAGTCTTTTAAAGCGCCGGTTGGCGTTCCATTAAAAAACCAGTACAAATCGCGGGCAATCGGGTAGCTGCCATCGGTAACCGTTTTAATCGATGGAAGCACGGCAGCTGATTTATCGTCATTTTTTATTGCGATGAATTTTACCCTTTTGGCCCAGGCCAATCCGCCGTATCCGATTCCATATTTATCTTTACCGACAGCATTGACGACCGCGGCCGTACCCGGCAATGTTTGAGTAGCTTCATAGTAATCTTCATTTTTGAGAACGTGCTCTTTAAAATAAGCATAGGTACCGGAGTTGTTTTCGCGTCCATACAACACAATGACATGATCGGGGCCGCCGACGTCTTTCCAGTTGGTTATGGAGCCGGTGTAGATTGCTTTCAATTGTTCGAGCGTAAGCTCCTTGACCGGATTGAGCTCGTGAACGAATACGGCAATGCCGTCAAGAGCGACCGCCACCCGATAAGGTTTAATCCCTTTGGTTTCGGCGTTGTTGTATTCTTGCGGTTTCATATCGCGGGAGGCCTGACAAATATCCGTGGAGCCGTTAATCAAAGCGGCAATGCCGGTGCCCGACCCGCCGCCGGCCACCTGAATAGTAACATCTTTGTGGGATTTCATGTATTCTTCGGCCCAGCGCTGACCAAGCTGAACCATGGTATCAGAGCCTTTCATAGTGATATTACCGGCTTGAGCGACGACAAAGGCCATAATGGTAATTAAAAGAACGGCGATTTTTTTCATTTGATCCTCCCTAATTTTTGTTAAGCTCAATAACCATCCGAATGTCTTTTATTTTAATGAACAAATTAAACCTATCGATTGTTAGGAAACGATTAAGGTAATGTTAGAAAGGCGTTTGTCGGAAAACCGCTGAAAGGGCGGGGGTTAGGTATTATCGGATATATGGGCAATCGGCAGATGAATCGTGAAAACGCTTCCTTTGCCGATTAGGCTATCGACACCAACATAACCATGATGCGCGATTGCGATATGTTTTACTATGGCCAGTCCCAATCCGGTGCCGCCAAGTTCGCTGCTGCGCCCTTTATCGACTCGATAAAAACGTTCAAACAATCGAGGCAAGTGTTTCTTTTCAATACCGATACCCCAATCGCGAACAGATATTATCGCTTCGTTGTTTGATGATTTACAGGCCAATTCGATAGCGCCGCCGGCTTCGCTGTATTTTATGGCGTTATCCAATAAGTTGACGATGGCTTGTTCGAGCAGTTGCTTATTAATTTGGCAATGGATATCCTCGGGGCATTCGAACGTTAAAGTTATATTTTTTTCTTTTAACTTTAATTCGCAGGCATCGACGGCATTCTGAATCACATATTTCAGGCTACCGAGCTCTAATGGTATTTCGGTTTTTTCGGCCTCTTCGATTTTTGACAAAGTCAGCAGGTCTTCGACAATCGCATTAAGCCGGTCCGATTGGCGGGCGATAATATCCAAAAACCGAGCGGCGTCATCGCTGTCGCCGATTGCGCCGTCGCGAAGCGTTTCGATAAAACCTTTAATCGAAGTTATCGGGGTTTTCAGTTCGTGCGAGACATTGGCGACAAAATCCCGACGGATATTTTCCAAATGGCGGATATGAGTGATATCGTGAAGGACAACCAGGGCGCCGAGATTTTCTCCTTTTTCGCTGGTCAGCGCCGTACCGTGCATTTGTAAAACCCTATCGCCGTTTCGCTGAATGCTAATCTCACCTTCCATGGGTTGGCCGTCGTGAATAACTTTTTTTACGAAAGCCTGAAGATGAGGGTGTCGGATGACTTCCTGGATATAATGCCCTAATGCCTGAACGCCGTCAAGATCCAGTATTCGAGCCGCGGCTTTATTAAGGTTTACCAGACGTTCGTTTAAATCGAACGCCAGAACCCCTTCGACCATGCTCGACAATACCGCTTCCAATTCATTTCGTTGGTTGATAATGGTTTTGATTTTTTCATCCAACTGCTCGGCCATCCGATTCATGGCCTGGGCCAGCTTATCTATTTCAATTGAATTTCCTGGGGATAATTTATGCTGAAAATTGCCGCGGGAAAATTCTTCGGAGACCTGAGTCATTTTTTCAAGCGGCACGCTGAAACGGCGGGAGAAATAGTAACTTATAGAGCCAGCCAGGAACAGCAGCACAATACAATCAAAGATTATTCTTGGGTAAATTGAAGAAAATTCTTTATCGAGAGCGCTTAGCGGTCGGGCAACCCGAACCGCGCCGGATATTTGCCCATTTATTAAAATGGGAATGGCCGAATAAAGCATCATTTCACCGCGGGTATGACTGTACCTTTTGGCCATACCCACGCCTCCGCCGAGGGCTTTTTGGATTTCCGGACGATTCAAATGATTTTCCATTCCGGCGGGGTTTTCGTCGGTATCGCCGATAACATGTCCCGACAAGGTGACTATCGTAATGCGCGAGGAGCTTTGTTTTCCCAGATTTTTACACAGCGAATCGACGACGGCGGTATTTTGCAACAGCGTGCTGTCGGCGAAGTTGTCTTTTATCAGTTGCGCTCGAGCTTGTAATTCGTAGGACATTTCGTTTAAATAGAATTCTTTCAAGGAGCGCGTAATATATATAGTGACTGCGGCAACCGATAAAACGATGATAATTATAAATGATAAAAACAGTTGCCAGATTAATTTTCGCCGGAACATCGGTTAATCCGTTGCCTCGAAATCCTTATCGGAGAATCGATAACCGACACCGCGAATCGTTTCGATAAGTCTTCCGTAATCCCCCATCTTTTTGCGTAAACCGACTATCTGGACATCTACGGAACGGTCGGTTACAGCGTAGTCTTCGCCTTTGATGGCGTCCACGATTTGATAACGGGTAAACACCCATCCTGGTTTGGCGGCCAAGAAACGCAGTAATTGAAATTCCGTGAAAGTTAAATCGATAGGCTTTCCCTTAATTGTAACCTCATGGCGGCCCGGGTGAATGCAAATATCGCCGATAATAATGGGGGCGGACTGATCGGGCGGAACCTGCTTTTTTCTTTTTAGAACCGTCTTTATTCTGGCAATCAGCACTTTGGGGCTGAATGGTTTTGTCAGATAATCATCGGCGCCCATTTCGAGGCCGACGACGATATCGCTTTCTTCCCCTTTGGCTGTAACCATAATAATCGGCATTTCGGCGGTTTTAGAATCGCCTTTGAGAGCACGGCAAACCTCCAGCCCATCGATATCGGGCAACATTAAATCCAATAGACAGATATCGAAAGGTTTCAGCTTGGCCAGCTTGATTGCTTCTTCGCCCTTGGTAATACAGGTCGTGCGGAAACCTTCTTTGGAAAGGTTGTAATCCAGTAATTCGCCGATATCACGGTCATCTTCGACTATTAAAACGTTTTCTTTCGCCATCCAGGGCGCCTCCGTCGTAACAAGGGCATTTAATTTTATGTTTTTTATACATATTTGTCATTAGGATTTTGTTAGGGGAATGTTAGGAGTTGATACGGATTCAAATCGGCTGATTGTAAATATCATAGAATGCCGTAGATGATAAAAAATTATTAATGGAATTATGCAATATGGGCGGTGGCTCGGGCGTAATTTAGGCCGTGACCGCCGATGATATCATTGTTTTAGGGAGAATTTTTCCGGACTAAAATATATGTAGACATATTATATATTTTAATCGAGTCAGAATCCGCTCGGCCGGAAACCTGTTTTACCTTAAAACGAAAAGAATACTCGCCAATATCGGTTGCAAGGTCAAGGCGGTCACAATTTATTTCATCGTTGTGGATATCCGCTAAAGCGGCTCTGATTGAATCGCTGAAAGCGATATTTCCAGTAAGGCCTTGTGGGGCAAGAAGGAGCTTGATATCGGGCTGTTCGTTTTCGAGCCACACGTATAGGGTGTCTTGGTTATCACCGATGAAAAAAGTTTGTTTATCATCATTGATAAAATTAAAAAGCTGATTATACCCGTAAATCATCACGCCGTTATTTTCTTTTAAAGCGGCGCGAAAATAGATACCGTTGTTCCGCGCGGCAAATGGGTTATATACGTAATCAAATCCCATGGCTTTAGCTATGGAATCGGGTATTTGATGTTCGGAAACGTTGGATTTTATCGTGTTTAATGTGCTGTCCGAAAGCCACGGGGAAAAAGAATCGAGGCCGTGCCATTCCGCTAAATATCTGATAATTTCGCTCATCTCGAGGCGTTCATCATAAGGGATTTGCGAAGTCGCCATTTTAAGGGAGTTATTTTCCAAAAGGCCGGCCTTGTTAAGGTATGATTCAAGTCGACTTTTTTGACTGTATTTGGATATGGCAAAAGCGCTGAATGGTCCATAGGCCGAGAACAAGGCAGTAAGGCATACGACAATCGGTATTATGCGAATATCTTTGGCGCGACCGAAAACGAAATAAAGCACAAGGAGGGCCAGACCGATAGACATGGCCAGCACCAAAAAGCGATTGACGGTTATACCATAGCAGCCTATGCGTTCGAGGATGGCCAGGAAAAGCATCGCTACAAGCGGGATCAAGGCGCGGAAAAACCATTTGGTGAACGTTTTTATCCAGCGGTTTTCGGAAAGGTTACGCAACGGCCAGAGCAGAAGCAACGAAAGAATTCCGACCACCGAAAACCAGAGAACCAGTTGCGATACCCAGCCTTTAGGCCAGTTCCAGGCGATAATAATCTTGAGTTCGTAAGCGTAAAGGATAACGAAATAGAGGCCGATTAATGGCAACAGTATATATTGCGCGAAAATGCGGAGACCATTCGGGTATGGAGCGGTCGTATTTGTGATGTGAAGATTATTAGGAATGCCGGAAAGGAATATCCAGGTATTGAAAATAATCGCAATAATTACGAACAATTGGAAAAAACGTTTTTCCGGAATATCAATCCCGAAAAGTTCTTTGGCGGCAATCAACGCCAACAACAGCCCGATATACATCACCGCCGAAAACAAAGCTGAATTCAAAAATCGCAGGAACAGCGATTTGTTGTATTGCCAGAAATCCTCGACCTGATTTTTCCCCAGAAAAGGTATAAAGGCAACCGTAAAATGAAGCATAACCTGAAGCAACAAAAAGCGGATAAAATAAGAATAATCAACGAATGGATCGGCGGGCAGCGAAATATAATAACAGATTAGCAGTATAGAGCCTAATCCCTGAATCGACCATAAGGTTCCCCGAGTGGCCCGGCGGCTTTCTCCCCAGGTAATCAAGGCTATGAATAACGGGACTCCCAGGCCTGCGGTCATCGCCAATTTTTGCATCCAATGCGGCAAGGCATTATCGCTTTCGCCGATAAGGAGAACCAGCGCGAAAGTGGTGATAATAGCGCTAAGAATAACAAAAGGAAATCGTCGGAAAGTTGAAATCGCGCCCTTTATCAAGGCACCAATTGAGGGAAATTTTTTTATGAATTGCATAGTATATTCCTTAATGTCCGCGCCCTCGTGAAATTAAGGACGATGAAAAAGCCGCAAGTTGCATAATATCCACCACTGGATAGTATGGGCGTTGCAAGGTTTTTGTTCAATTTAAATTTAGGGTCAATTTAAGATTTTCCTATTTTAAGGGTTGACAATAGGAGAATGTTATCGTAATTTATATTATGTTAATAGATCTCCGTCGTTAATTTTTCTCAAGCTTTGCTTTTAGCTTAACCTTGTCAGAACATTAATCGGGAGACAAAAGCGCAATCGTGCGCGTCAATTGTTCGCGTAGACGGCCCGTAAAACGGCTGGAAGCGAACCAAATCGGAGAGTAGAATGAATATCTACGTCGGTAATCTTTCCCGCGACACGGCGGAGGCTGACCTTCGCCAGGCTTTTGAGGCTCATGGCCAGGTCGCAACTGTAAGCATTATCAAGGATAAGTACTCTGGCGAATCCAAAGGATTCGGTTTCGTTGAGATGCCAACCAAAGCCGAGGCCGATGCCGCTATCACTAATCTTAATGGTAAAGAGCTTAATGGCCGGACTCTAAATATAAGCGAAGCCCGCCCGCGGACCGAAAACCGCGGCGGACGCGATAGAGACCGTCGCGATTCCCGCGGAGGTTCAGGCGGTCTTAACCGTAATCGCTGGTAAAAATCCGGCGCAATCCAGGGGCACAGCTGTTATTTAAGGCGATTTCGTTATCGGAATCGCCTTTAAATATAATTTTTTCTAAGTAAACAGAATAATCGGTATATGCAGAACAGCCCACAGGCCAAAACGCCAGGCAGCGGCTTTGCGAACGTTCTTGGCTAAAAATCCGAAATAAATACCTTTAATAACGGTGTTGCTCATCATCGAAATAATAATTGCCGATATCGCCAGAGATTGCGCGATTGTCGTCTGATTCACCAACGATAAGATAAACGGGTCGATATCGGTGACACCGATTATTACGGCCAGAGTTTTCAACCCCGAATCGCCGTAAAAACGTTGCGTCAAAATCGTTACCACCGATAGTAAAACGAACAAGGACGCAAATACCAAAGCCGGTCTAACTTCGAAGGGGTTCGTCAAATTTTTCACGGATTGATCGCCGTTGGAAACAGGGGGCTTTTCACGATAGATCGATAATACCAAGCCGACAACGGACAGTATCACCAGTTTCCACCAAACCAAAGGAACCAAGTCAGGCTGTATGAACCAGATAAGGGCCAGTATCCGAAGGTACATTACGCTGCTGGCCAATACTGTCGCTTGGAGGGCGTTTACGCTTCTATCCGGCGATTGCTGGGCGATTCTACCTGTAGCGATACTTACCGCCGTGCTCGATACGATTCCGCCTAATAATCCCGACAGCCACAATCCGGCCTTGCTGCCAAATTTCTTGGTTAGAAAATATCCGGCGAAACCGACTGTCGATACCAGCACGACAATTTGCCAAATTCGCCGGGGATTTAGATTGAATTCAGTATATTCTTGATTCGGTAATATCGGTAGGATAATCAAGGTTATCAGCAAAAATTTAATTACCGCCAGAAATTCGGCGTTATCGAGACTGATAACGTATTTTTCCAAAAGCGCTTTTTCCGAAAGCAAGAACGTGCTGACAATTCAAAGCGCCATAGGTACCCAGAGGTCGGTCAATAAGCACAAGGCACCCATCACGAAAGTTACCAGGGCGGCGATTTCACTGGTCCAACCGACAAAATCGTTTTTGAGTTTTGCCAGATACCCGGCCAGAGCCAGGCCGGCCAACGATATTAATCCGACGGGTATTGCCCAGACATAATTTATCGATGCCAGCCAACCACAGCCGAACCCAAATACCCCTATAAGCGAGTAAGTGCGCACACCGGCGAATACCCGTCCTTTAGTGGCGATTCCCGAGCTCTCGCGTTCCAGGCCGATTAAAAACGACAGGCCGAGCGCAATAAAAAAACGCAATTGAAACGGCCAGTTTAAATCCTGCATCGTAAAAACGCCTTTCGATTAAAAACCGGCGGCCATTTTAACCCCGGCATCTTGGATTATAATAAATTTCGCATATTTGGCAAACATTATTTTGGCAATTAGAAAAACTCCACAAGAGAATCATCGATAGGTCGAACTGGAGTGGATTAAAATGATAAAGGAGTATCCTTCCGGCGAGAACATAAATTGGCTCAAAATGGAAAGGATTGCCAGATTTCGGCAAAGTAATTTAAACATGCCGAGAGCTATATGTTTACAATTGGGTGTCCCAGTTTATTTGGGGATTTTAGGCATGGTTGGAGACTAATCGCGCCGGTCGAATTAAACCGCAAAAGCGGCTTTTATATCATAAATGAAATATAGTTTTCTTCTTAACCGGATATAGTATCTTTTTACCAGATAAGGTGTGTCGCGCCATTTGTTTATCCGATAACCAGGTACACTGCTATCTTTTGTTGTCGTTAGGCCATCAATGCGATGATTTACTTGAAGCGGAGAATTTCGGCCGGTAAAGGGAAATTATGATATTGAAGGAATACTAAGCTGACCGCCAACGACGGTATTGAGAAAATGAGAATTGTTATCGTCGATAATTTCGTGGCGCAATCGGTAAATCGTATCATCAGCATATAAATATATTTATTATAGCGTCGTTTAAAATTTATGAATTGATTTACCCGAAAACCGAAAGCGGGCCCCACTTTCATGGAGCCCGCTATCCCTTAAACTATGGAAACGTTTCTTTTTTATTTACATTTCGAATAGCCGCAATTCGGACAGGAAAAACAGCCAGATTCCGCATTTAATTTGGCGGAACAATCGGGGCAACGAAGCGTCCCCAAGTCGACGTCCCGTTTTGTTTTCTTGCCGTTGCCGAAATGTTTATATAACACTTTGGCGATTGCGTCCGGTACCGAACGAATCACGCCGCCATCGCCGAATATCTGTGTATCGCCGCCAATTCCTCGTAACTGTTCGATAATCTCTTCCGTATCGACCCCGGAACGCAATGCCAGCGAAATCAATCGGCAAATCGCTTCCGTGTCAGCCATCGTGTCGTATCCGGATTTGCCGATTTGCGCGAACACCTCAAATGGCTTCCCCTGATGGGCGTTTATCGTTACGTACAGGTTGCCGAAACCGGTTTTGATTTTATCGGTAATCCCGTGAAGCGTTTCCGGTCGGTCTTTTATTTTGCCGGTCGACTCTGTCGCCGTTGTCGTCGACTTGGTCGAAAGCACTTGCATCGGCCGGCTGCCATCGCGATACACGGTTACCCCTTTACAGCCCAAACTATAGGCCAGTTCGTACGCTTTGCGAACATCGCTTACGGATGCTTTATTGGGAAGGTTAATAGTCTTTGACACTGCGTTCTCGGTATATTTTTGGAACGCCGCCTGCATTCTGACATGCCATTCCGGCGATATGTCCACGGTGGTGACGAATATTTTACGAATCGACTCGGGTACTTCCGGAATATCGGCAATGGAATTGGATTGAGCGATTTTTTCTATCAGCCGCTCCGAATAAAATCCCATCTGCACGGCTTTTTGCTTGAAATAAGGATTCACTTCGACCAGTCGGGTGTTATCCATCACGTTGCGCTCATAACAAACCGCGAACATCGGCTCTATACCCGACGAGCAACCTGCGATTATCGATATCGTTCCTGTCGGCGCGATTGTGGTTACCGTCGAATTTCGTCTGGGATGATTAATATCTTTTTCCGGATTATAAAAAACCGATTTTTCCCAGTTGGGGAAATTGCCGCGTTTCTTGGCCAGTTCCACCGATGCCAGATCTGCCTCCGTTTGAATAAACTGCATCAACTTTTCCCCAAGAATTAAGGCTTCCTCCGAATTGTACGGGACCTCCAACATAACCAATAGGTCGGCAAATCCCATCACGCCCAGGCCGATACGGCGGTTAGCTTTGGTGGCTCGGTCTATTTCCGGAAGCGGGTATTTGTTGGCATCGATAACGTTATCCAAAAAATGAACCGCGTTATGCACCGTTCGCCTGATTTTATCCCAATCGATTTCATATCTAAATAAATCGGAATCTGGAGTCATACCTATTGATGTTTTTACCATTTTGGACAAATTGATTGAACCCAAGTTACAGCTTTCGTAGGGGAGAAGAGGTTGTTCGCCACAGGGATTGGTCGCCTCGACTATTCCCACTTGAGGCGTATTTTCTTTGGCGTTTATTCTGTCCAGGAAAATGATACCCGGTTCGCCTGTTTTATGGGCGTGCTCTACAATAGCGGTAAAAACTTCTCTGGCTTCCAAAGATTGCGGTACACCGCCTTTTATCGCTTGTCGGCCCGTGCGCGGATCTATCAGGGGATAAGATGTATCATCTTTGACTGCTTGCATAAAAGCGTCGGTAATACCCACCGAGATATTAAAATTCGTCAATTCTTTTAAATCATCCTTGCAGGTAATAAATTCCATTATATCCGGATGGTCTATTCTTAAGATTCCCATATTGGCGCCGCGGCGGGTTCCGCCCTGTTTAACAGCCTCCGTAGCCGCGTTTATTACTTTCATAAAGGATACCGGTCCGGACGCCACTCCCGATGTTGACGCGACAACGGAGTTGCGCGCCCGCAGACGCGAAAACGCGAATCCGGTGCCCCCACCCGATTTGTGGATTAAAGCGGTGGCCTTGACCGCGTCAAATATCGATTCCATCGAATCTTCGATAGGTATCACAAAACAAGCCGAAAGCTGTCCCATGGGCCTGCCGGCATTCATCAGGGTTGGCGAATTGGGAAGAAAATCCAATGTCGCCATCATATCATAAAAGACCAACTGGGTGGCCTCCAAATCTTCTATAGATGCTCCATAATTTTTGTCTGATTCGGCCACGGCCCGCGCTACTCGCCAGAACAGATCCTCGGGCGTTTCTTTTACTTGCCCCTGTTCGTCTTTGGCCAGATACCGCCTTCGCAAAACCGCCAGCGAATTTTCGGTCAGTTCGATTTTTTTGCCGACCGCCTTGATATCCATTTTTCCCTCCTCCATATATGCCCAAACCGGATTAGGACTGAACCTCCCCGGTGGCTGTCATGTTTTGTTCGTCTATTTGAAAGTCCCAGAATACTATCGGCGCCCGCTCTTTCATGATTTTTAAAATGGCTATCGCCAGTTGGCGAATTTCCCAGTGGGCTCTCTGGTTTGTTCTCACCCAAATAAAATGCCGTAGTTCCCTGAAATTGGCGGTTATAACGATTTCCGATGTAGTCCCATTCGGCAAGATATAGCGCGCATCCTCCGGCGGAATTCCCGCATCAAGCATCTCCTCGTATAAATCGTAACAGCGTTGCACCGCCTCCAAGTACTTTTCCGAAAAATCCCGGGCGCCATATTTGAAAGTCGGCGGAGTCACAACGTCGAAATCTCGGGTTTTTTTCCGCCCTGGTTTGTCGGCATAACAGACATAGCGTTGGCTTTCCTGGGACGGCGATATGAATCGATGACGCACCAATTCGTGTGTCAACACCCTTGAAGCCCCTTTCACGCGAAATGTCGCCACCGCATGCTCCAATACCGAATGATGTTGTTTGCGGATAACTTTTTGGATTAACTCCGCCGTTGATTCCGGGGGATTATATCGATGAAACGATAAATAGCATGTTCGGCAAGCCCGTTCTATAAGTTGTTCAGCCTCCGGCGTGATTGCCTCTAAAACAACGGTTAATCCGGGGCTTTCTATTTGGTCTGTTTTTAACAAAAATTTCCTCAATTCATAAGAGCCATTTGGGCTATCCGATTTTTTTCGCCATCTTTTTACATTTTCTTTTTCCCTCAACGAGGGGTTGATATATTAGCCTCGGTCCCAAGAAGAGTCAAGCCGCAAAAAATGAAAAATTTCAGAAATTTACAAGCTTAGTATTTACAAGCCCTTATAGGCTCACGATTATTTAATTTGATACTTATGGCTACTTAACAAGGGTTACAGTTAATGTTTATCTGTTTTACAATTAATTGTTATTCAATGTCTTAATAAACATTAAAAGTTAATGCCATCTTGATATGAGATAATTTTTCCGATTAAAACATTTTTATTTTGCCAATTCCTTATGATTCATGCTATTATAAAAACGGACCGTTTTAAATTGGTTCTGCCGTTTGGGCAGATGTCAGTTTGACATACCTGACTTGGCGGCGATTAATTCATACATTGATTGCCATCTGGTATAAGAAGGGAGATAATGGAAAAAATAAAAACGGATTTACCGGTGCCCTATACTATCATTGAAATCGCTCCGGTAACTCATGATACCAAGGCCTTTCGTTTCGCTCTCCCCGAAAACGCCTCCCTTGATATGATGCCCGGCGATCATCTTCATGCTCATCTTGAAATCGATGGGAACCAAATCAGCCGGCCTTATACGCCGGTTTCCACTCCTGACGATATCGGTTTTTTTGAGTTAATCATAAAACGTTACCCAAACGGCATAATGTCAAGATATCTTCACACTCGCGGCGTCGGCGATACGGTTAAGTTATCGGGCCCGTTTATCGGCGGCCATTATCGGCCGGGAATGGCCAAAAAGATCGGTATGATTGCGGGCGGCGCCGGAATTACCCCTATGATTACCATAATCCGGACCATTATACGCAACCGCCATAATGTCCAATTAAGCCTTATCTATGCCAATAAGTCCGAAAACGATATTATCCTTCGGGAGGAATTGGAGAAATACGCCGTTGATTTCCCCAATTTCCGTATGTTGTTGGCGCTTGATCAGCCTCCGATAAACTGGTCCGGTCATTCAGGTTTTATTGACTCAGAGCTGCTCGCCCTATACCTGCCGTTACCTGATACTGAAAGCGTGATATTTCTTAGCGGTCCTCCCATGATGGAATTCAAAATCCGAGAAGCATTGTTGAAATTGGGCCATGATAAAAAGCGGATTGTGATTCCATAAGGTCGATATCCTGCAGACTATCGGCGGGGAAATTCCGCCCGAGATATGCTATTCCCTATTATAAGATGGCTTATTTATAAGAATCACTGCGGTTACCCTGATATCCGATAAACCGATTTATTGAACTATCGTTTTTTTAGGAAGCCCCTTTTTAAGATTTTGAGGGCTGGTTTAAAAGAGCGATTCCTCTGGCATATAGGAAACCAAAAATATATCTTGATAGTATCTTGGGTTCGTCTTGATTAACGAGCCCAAAAAGGATTTTGTTTTTCGAGAAGAGAGTAATAGTGCGCCGTAAATGGAATACGAAAATAAGGTAATCGTTCGAATATAATCGACAGGAAGGAATCGGCAGGGTATTAACTGGATGCTGAATCTTGCTGAGCTTAAAGATGAGAAAAAGTTGTTCAAAGAAAATCAGGCGCGGAAGGTTTTCGATTGGTGTTAGGGGCAGGGATTTTTCCGCCGTGGGTAGTATTACGATATGTCAAATATATATCATACCAGAAACGGTATCTAACTTATTATTAATGGTCAAGGAGTAATGATGGACACGAAGAAATCCGGATTTCATACGAAACTTGTGCATGCTGGATTCCATGGGGACCCTACCGGGGCGGTGAATGTCCCCATTTATCAAACGTCGACCTTTGCTTTTAAAGATGCCGCCCACGGCGCGTCGCTTTTTGCCGGCGAACAGGATGGGTTTATCTACACGCGAATAGGGAATCCGACGATTCGCGCGTTCGAGGATAATGTCGCTGAATTGGAAAATGGCTATGGCGGGATTGCCACCGGTTCGGGAATGGGCGCGGTGAGCACGGTGTTTCTCGCTCTGTTATCCTCCGGCGACCACTTGATAAGCACCGATTCGGTCTATGGCCCCTCGCGCGGTTTGGTCGAAAACTATCTTAGCCGTTTCGGCATTTCTGGTTCGTTTGTTAATACTTCTAAGCTTGAAGATATCCAGGCCGCTTTTCGTCCGCAGACGCGCGTAATTTATATCGAAACGCCGTCAAACCCTTCGATGCTTGTAACGGATATCAAAGCGGTTGCCGAGAAGGCTCACGCGCATGGGTGTTTGCTGGTAGTGGATAACACGTTTGCAAGCCCATATCTTCAGAAACCTCTTGATTTAGGCGCCGATGTTGTTCTGCATTCGGTAACCAAGTTTCTTAACGGCCATGCCGATATTGTGGGGGGAGTAATCGTTACTAAAACGATGGAGTTGTACAAGCGAATCCGTCCGGTGATGGTTAATTTCGGCTGCAACATGGACCCTCATCAGGCCTATCTTGTATTGCGCGGGATTAAAACGCTTGGGATTCGTGTCGAGAGGGCTCAACAAAACGCTATGGCAATCGCGCGTTGGCTGGAAAAACACCCGAAAGTGGCATGGGTGCGATATATCGGTCTGGAATCACATCCTCAACATGAGCTGGCCAAAAAGCAGATGTCTGGTTTTGGTTCCATGATAAGTTTCGAATTGAAAGGGGGGCTGGAGGCAGGCAGGCGGGTTATGAATGCGGTTCGCTTGGCTACTTTGGCGGTATCGCTGGGCGGAGTCGAGACTCTAATCGAGCACCCAGCCTCCAGGACCCATGCCGGCAT
>JAAYTW010000061.1 GCA_012517955.1 Candidatus Zixiibacteriota bacterium
CGCGACCCATGATTTGGAAGCGATGGAGGGTTTTATTCAGCGGGTGATAGTCCTTTTCGGCGGGGTCGTTGTGGAGAAATTCCCATTTGAAAGATTATGGGAAGTCCGTCATCCCCACACGCTCGAATTGGTGCGTTATCACGGTTTTTTAAAAAATCTATTTACTGATAAAGAACTTTCATCATATAATAAAACAAAAAACGAGCGCGTAATAGAAAATAAGGATGCTTGCGTTTTTATCAATTACTGTCAACGTTACAGGTTGTCAGGAAAGCCTGAAGCCTGTCGTACCATCCAGCCGGAGTTGGAGCGGGTCGATGAAGGACATTACGCGGCCTGTCATTTGAGAGATAATGTATTAGAATGATGTTTGGTCGCAATACGGTTGTTCAATTGACGTTCCTCATGATAGCTTGGATAATTCCGCTCGAAAGCCGGGGCGGCGAGGCGGCCGACGGCAAAATTAAAAATGGTCAGCTGTTGATAGTAAAGGCTTTAAATTCAAGCGGCGAACAAAAAGCTGATTATGTCTATAAGGCTAAACGCGAATTTGAACGCGCATCACTAATTGAACCCAACAATCCTTGGCCGTTTTACTGGAATTCCGTTTTATCGTATTATTTAGAACGGGATTCGGTCAATGCGGCAAAGCTTTACAACAAAGCGCTTAAAATCGCTCCCGGAGTTTTAGATAATTATCCTTTGCCATGGTTATATGAAACCGACGACAATTTAAAGTCGGCAATGAAAGGTGACCTTAAATGGGTTACGCAATCCCAAGCGCGAATTGAATCGCCGGTTATGGCAAAAACGGAGACAGCCGAAGGGTTTCAGTCGCCTGCACCTATAAGCCTTTTAGATTCCTTAAGCGGGCTGATAAAAAACAACAATCTTGCATTGGCGGATTCTCTTTACAGCGTACTATTATCTGATGCTGATTATGATACCAGTATATCATTGTTTCTATTGGGACTCGAATTAAGATTAAATGAAGGATTCAACAAGAACTGCTCGGATTTACTGGAAGAGATTCTCAACAGAACAAAAAAAGGTTCATCTTCCCAAAAGACCGCTATAGGGCTTTACGATAAGTCGATTGAAACCTATTTAATCGAGGCCAAATCGCTTGAGAATAGAGGGAAATATACGGAAGCAGCCACAATTCTCGAAAAGATGGAACCATATCGGCTGATTCCAGCCAGTACCGCCCGCGGGAATTTACATCTGCAGTATTCGTCCGTGCTGTTGGCGACAAATAATCCCGAAAGCGCCGATTCTCTATTGAAATTATATCTGGCGGCAGGTTATAGAAAAAGCCCCGCTTATAAGAACATCGCTGACCGGTTGGCTATCGTCAAAAAACATAAAACCTCCCACGCCGAGATAAAAACAACGCCGCCCGATGATATACTGGAAGAAAAACCGCAATCAAAATCCGATCAATATATCATGATGAGCCCGCCCCAGGGTGATATCATAAAGGTCCTCGTTGGTTCAATAGATCCCATGACAGGGCAAATCAAAGAAACCAAACTTTGGGAAACGACCGGACCGCTGAAAATGAAAACCGGCGCGGCTTATACCCTGACGGTTCAGCGAAAGCATGAACGAAAAGCGTCGCTGTTCATAGCCGCCGCCGGAATTGTCGCAACCTTTTTTATCGTGAGGTGAAAATGAAAAGGCTTATCATAATATCTTTCGGTTTGACCGTATTTTTTAACGTAACGATTCTGGGTTCCACGAAAAACGATAACCGAATGAAAATAGCCGAGCAGGCTTTCAGCGAGAGAAGATACGCCGACGCCAAAGCTATATTTACGGATTTGCAGGATAAATCGGAATACCGCTCAAAATCGCTTTTATACCTGGCAATGATAAATTATGAAACCGGCCAGATAGAAAATGCCTTGTTTGGCCTGGAAGAGTTTAAGCGTAAGGCCGATAAAACCACCGATGCCGCATTGTTCGGCGCCGCCGATAACTTATCAACTGAGATATCAAACAATTTCGCTATACTCAATCTCGCGATTTTCGATGGTAACGGATCCCGAACCGTGGATCCGGGCTATTATAGCCTGAATTTTGCCTCTCAAGGAGGACTTAATCCGGCCCAAGAAGCAAGAATTAAAATTATCAATAAGATTCTGGCTCAGAGTCAGGGGATTCTCAGCTGGCAGAGCGATGGGACATTTCTGAACGGCAAAATTCGTTTTTTCCCGATTAAACTTTATGACACCACTCCCTTTTTGGCCGAGGTCAACGGTGTCCCGCTCTCATTTCGTTTCGATTTTCAGACTCTTCAAGGACTCTGGATACCCAACGATATTTTGAGTAAAGATACTGGCGCAGAATCAAGTCATTCAATTTCGCCAAGTATCGATGATATACAGATAGACCAACTCCGGCGCCCAAGAAAGAACGATTCTAAACCTTTGATTATTTGGGGAGCGGCCGCTACGGCCATTTTAATTACAGCGGCCATCATTTCATTCTAAGGCGGAAAAAATGATGAAATTCCCGTATCAGTTTATATGCGCGACCATAATCAGCTGTGTCTTCGGTATAGCCGTCGCCGATAAAAAACCTGTTTCTAAAAGTACCGCTATCTGCGATGAGCTGTATCGTACCGGACAATATGAGACGGCGCTTAACTGCTATCAGAAAGCGCTGGCCGACGGCGCAGGTAATCCAACGATATATTTAAAACTGTGCATGGTACTCGAGGCATTAGGCCAGATAGAGAAAATCCAACAGTATCTTTCAAAAATAGATACAACATCGGCGGAGGCCCGGGATTTTTTAGAGATGCTTAAGACAGAGTATGGAACATTAAATATCCGCTGTCAGGGACAAGCACAATGCCCGGTCTATTTTGTCGCCCGACCATCATTGAACTTCATAGCGCCGGCCGAATTGGAATCAGGACGAGCGAAAAGACTTTCGATTATCAATGAAAAATATTCAAAACGGTCGGAAATCTGGTTTAGAAAAACGAATCAAGAAGAATATATGGCCGCGATTGATTATTTTCCGGTTATTTCGGGCGTACCGCTTCCTTTCATCGCTCAAATCGGGGATAGTCTTTTCGAATTCAATTTCAATTTTATGGAAAGAAGCGATTTTATCATTTCATACGGCAGCCTCGATTCCGTTTATTGCGGCATACCCGATAGTATCGCCGAAGTACGAATTTCAATCGACGACCCTGATTTTGAAGCTATGATATCAAATAGCGAGGCCGAGAACGGCCATGCCGTATTTTTGGATGGTCGATATTATTTCAGGCAAGGCGACCGACCAGTTATAAAAATCCAGAAAAACGACCGTTCTTTGGGCAATCGCAAATATTTCATATTTTCCTCGCTGGCATTAACTACGGCGTTTATTTTATTGCTGAGATAGGATAAAATGAAAAAATATTTTCACCGAGCGGTTTTTTTGGCGGTAATAAGTTTCGCGGTCGCGCGCGGAGGCGAATTATTATCATTTATCGAAAAACCGCAACAACTAACTACCGGCGATATCGGCAAAGGCGTAAACCACTATCGTCCTCGATGGAGCCCGGATGGCAGGTTGTTATCGTTTGAGTTGATTGATGGTCAATCGCTCAGGACATTTATAATAGCGCCTGCCACGGGAGAAAAGTACGAATGCCGCGGCAAAGTAAAAAACAAATCTGAGAGTAGTCTGGATTTATTTGATGACCAGAGAGCTGAGCGTCTGGCGGTAACGCGCTTATCGTGGTCAGGACGATTATTTAACGGCACGGCCATGTATTGTTTTACTGATGATGGCCTACCCTATAAAGCTTTCGCTTATCAATCGAAAGGGAAAATGGGTTTTTCAACGCCGGGGGAATTAATTCGTAAATCGGACCAAAGCAAGAAAAACGTTATAAACGATGTATTATTACCGGAACTTGGTTATCCCCCCGCCAAGGGACAGCCGCCGGTTATATTTACCGATAATCAAAGCGGCAGTTTATTCGCAATTACCGAAACCCAACAGCTCAAGCAAATGACTTATCACAAACCCCAGGAGAAGGTAACTGATTTTTGTGGTCGATTTCATCCCACTGATAATAAATCGCTGGTGTTCGTGAGAGCATTTGAGGGGAATGCCGACCTTTACATTATCGAGGACGTAGCCTATCCCGAAGAATCGACCAAACCGCTGGTTACGTTCGCAAAATCGGAAGAATTGGCGCCGTCGTGGTCTCCCGATGGCAGTAAAATCGCATTTTATTCCAACTTTGGTTCGGCCGATACCCCCGAAAACAAGACATTCGACCTATATGTGATAAATCCGCAGTCTCAAAAAACGCCGATATTAATCGCCAAATCGGTTCGCCCCGATAATGTCGAAGATAAATTGAGCCCGCCTTATATTGGACCGCAATGGATCGGCAATGATATTATTCTGTTTGTTAAAGATGACAAACACCTAAAAGACCCCCTGATGTATGTCCAATTGTCTACCGGCGCAATATCGATGCTGACCACGGAAACCATATTGAATGATTCACCTAATGTGCTTGATCTCGGCGACGGAACATATTTAATCGCTTATACGACTTTCGGAAAACCTTCCACCGATCTGTCGAAGCCGGATATATCAAATAAGATATTTTACGGAAAATTAATACTTAATAAATAATTGGAGGCAAAATGGCTCTGACTAAATTTCCGATGCCGCTCATAATCGCCGGCCTGATAATATTTACGGCTTCAACGGTCAGCGCCTCGACCATCGAGATTCAATTTTCGCCAAATGATTCGATTACCATTAATGAGGGAAGTGATACCACCGCTGTGGTCGAATTCGCGGATACGGCGAACACTGTTTTTACGCCGATTATATCAATCAGGGATACTACGGGTTTTACCTCCGCTACGGTTACGCGCCACGTCAATCCCCCTGACCAAGTATTCTTGAGAGCGTCTTTAAACATCGCTCCCGGCTACGCGAAATGGGGCTTTTACGGCATCGATTTTGTGGCTTTTGATTCTTTGGGAGATAGTCTAAAAGCCACGCTGTTTCTGAATGTGCTGGATAATCTCCGACCGGAAACTCTTAATGTTTTTGCGGTTGACAGCGTCGGGCAATCAATAGGCACGGTAAGGCTTTCCTGGAATGCCCCGCATGAAGATAGTATCTATGGCGGCGCTGTGGCGAAATATCATCTGCGTTATTCAATAACCGCTCCAGTCAATCCTCAAACATGGTGGAACGCGGCGGACAGCATGCCGATATTACCCCCCATGCCGTCGTCACCAGGCCAATCGCAAATTGCCTATCTAAGCAATTTATCGGAATACCAATCCCGCTGGTATGGTATTCGCTCCGAGGATGCAGCTGGGAATCTTTCGGCTATATCCATAAGAGGTCCGATAACCCCGCGTCATCGGGCGCCGATAATTCAACTGCTTGGTGACATACCCGATACGGTCAAGCCCGATTCGATGATGTATTTTACGGGCGTGACAAGCGATTCAGGGGGCGCTTTAACGTCAATACGATATTCCGCCGATGGAACGACTTGGTCAGCGGTTCATATTGATTCCATCAGGGATTCAACGGCGATTTATATCCGAAAATATTTTCATTTTATCCAAAATTCCGATACGGCTTCCAATATCACGATATCGATTAGAGCCTTTGATTCGGGCGACAGCACGACATATCAACATACGGTAAGGGTTGATAGAACGCGGCCGAACCACCCGACGGTAACCCCTGAACAAGATTCTTTGACGAGCAGCACCCTATTCAGGTTTAATGGTTCCAAAGATCGCGACGCCTCGGTTTGGTCGATTATTGCGGTCGGCTCAAACGTAAGCGCACCTCAAAGGATAACCGACGCGGAGGATACATCCTTAACGTGGAATTATTCACAGAATATTTACTATCAGGGAGCGGTAACCTTCGCATTTTACGCCACCGACCGCGTTGGCAATTTCAGCGATACTATTCGTTTTAGTTATTTCCTTATCCCGAATTCACCTAATATCATTGACACCGCCACGGTCGATTATCACAATTCTACCATATTTAATCCCGTCAATGATTCATTCTTCTTTAGTTTCCAGATTTCTCAGATAAGCTATTTTAAGTTAAGCATATCGGATGATATGGGCGCGCTGGTATATCAAACCTGTTTAGATTCGCTCGCCGTCGGCGAACATTCAATTTCATGGTCGGGTATCAGGAACCAGCGGCCAGATTCAGGTGGAATAGTTCCCGACGGCCGATACTTAGCGGCTTTTTCGGCCCGGACATATCCTGTAAGCCCCTTTGATGTACCAATTACGGTACAGCTGATTGTCGATTCTCACGCGCCGTTTTTGATTGAATTGACCCCCAATTCTCACGAGAGTAATACTGCTCCGAGAGTCATAAATAGCAATACCACTTTTGAATTAATTTTAGGAGATACGGGAGCTGTAGCGGTCAATGCTCGTGCCGCAATAATGGCTCCTTATTTTGAATACGGGACTGCCGGCGAAATACATTTCACCCTTTCCGATACGGCCGCCAATCGATGGTCGGCCGACTTATCAACAATTGATCCCCCGCTGCCTTCGGGAACTTATTCGATGACGCTTGTTATTTCCGATGAAGCCGGAAACGAAAACAGGTATGTTAAAATATATTCAGTTACGGCGGATAGGGGAATTACTGATTTTCGAAATGCTCCCAATCCTTTTTCGCCATCCGTGGAACACACAAGAATTGTATACACTCTCGGACAAGCGGTATCCGATTTGACCCTGGAAATATACGATTCGGCCGGCGATTTAGTGTATAGACAATCGCTCGACGCGACAAATCTTTTGCCTGGCAATCCAGAGATTGTGTGGGATGGTCGATCTGCCTGGGGAAAGAAGCTAAATAATGGTGTCTATTTCGCCAGATTAACCGGCGATATTAATACGGATTTCATAAAAATCGCAATAGCCGACAGGTGAGGATATGCCATGCGAAATAAAATAACAATTGCTGGACTTTTAATCTTGATGTCTGCGATTTCCGCATTTGCCGGAGAATCGGAGTATCCGTTGTTCAAGCTCGGCGCCGGCGGCAGGGCCATTGGCATGGGAGCGGCATCAACAGGAAGCGCCGATGATGCCAGCGCCGTATTCTGGAACCCGGCAAGCCTATCGCAAATACATGGGACATTTTCATTAGTTACAAGCAATCGTTTTCATTTCCAAGATTCCAAGTTCATGGAGTTGTTTGCTTCATATTCTGATATAAAATATGGCGCCTTCGGTTTTGGATTTTTATCCAATCAGATAGATGATATACCCAACTATGACGCCGACCTGAATTTTTTAGGCAATTTCGATTCCTATCAGCGCGCCTTTATCCTGGCCTACTCTTATAATCTGGCCCCCGTGAATGTCGGTTTGAGCTTTACCGGGGTTCAGGCCGGAATGAGCCCGGTTGCGGGGGATATCGACGGCCATGGTTTGGCCTTTTCGTTTGGTCTGATGACTCGCGTGTCGAAAAATTTTCGAATCGGTTCCGTTATAAAACCTGGATATTCTATCAAATATGATGACTCCAAAGACGAAATTCCGGGTAATGCGCGCCTGGGAGTTGAATTCGGGATGAAAACGGGTCTGGCGTCCTCAGACGACTCACTCAGAATAACTATGGATTTTGACCAGAGCAATCAGCTGCCTTTGAAAATCAATTTTGGATTGCAGATATCCCTATTGAATACCTTTGCCCTTCGTTGCGGCGTCAATTCAATAATGATTGAAACCAGAACCAAAAATCTTGAAGCGTCAGATTTGATGTCGTCTAATATCAAGTATTGTTTCGGAGCGGGAATTAAGCTTCCTCAATTTGAGGCGGGCTCATTTAGTATCGACATGGGTTATATGAACACGCGGGTCGGGAATTCAACGATTGTTTCTCTGTGTTGGACGAAGTGATGGTTTTCTATTTCCGCAACAAGTCATTAAAAGTAATTTTAATCTGGTTTATTTTTACGTTTCATTTTTCGCCGGTTTTCGGAGGAAAAATATATATTCAGGCGGGGAAACAGATAGACATCAAATTTATTTCCGATATTTCTACGGAAACCGAGCAGCCGATGCGGCTGGAGCAAATAGCCGAAGTGGCCTCTGAGGATACTATCGCCGGAGTAATCGTATTTAAACCGGGCTGCAAAATATTCGGAGAAATTAAGGCAAATAAACCAGGGCACTTAGGCAAACCGGGAAACCTTCGGGTTCGAATCGATTCTGTCCAAACAGTTCAGGGAAAAACAGTACCTATCAGACAACCGCTGGTTTTATCGATAACCGGCAAAAGCCACAAGAGAAAAGCATTAATGATGTTGCCATTATTGGGCTACGGTTATTTCATCAAAGGTGAGCATGCGATTTTAAAAGTAAAGGATAAGATAATTACGGCTAAAACCGCGCGCATGGAAGAAATAAATTTCTAAAATTGGGGCAGCGGCTCGGAGAGAATTTTCGCCGCGCGTCCATATTTTTCATCATTTAAGTATTCAAATAACCTTTTAAAATAATCATCTACGGCCTGATTTGGCTTGCCGATTGTTTCGAATTGTACTTTCAATGGATCGGCAGGCTCGCTCATCTGCCGATAATAGCAACCTATTTTATAATCTATGTTCTTCTTGAACGCGAAAGTTGTCAACGCCAGGCTTGCTTTTAAATCGAGCGGTAATATCTTTATAAGGTAATATATCATATCTTCCACCGTCTGAATGTGATTGTTCAGATAAATATATATTTCGCCGCCCGACATGATTGCGGTCGCGTATAGTTTCAGCGAATTATAGAACAATCTCGGTACCTCGGATAAATCGGCGGGAGGAATCGAATCGCGATTGAGATAAATTGTTTGGCAGTCGCAAAGTCGATTCCAAACCTTCAGAAATATACCCAATGATTCCAATACGAAAGGGTTATATTCAAGATATCGATAGTCATATTCAGCCAAAATCAGCGCATGGCGGACCAGGGTTCCCTCACGCCCTATGCTGTCTTTGCCGGCATTGGTGACTTTAACGACAGCTATCGCGTTTCTGCCATCAAGCAAAGGCGATTTCAGGGGGAATTGATTAATTGAGCGACGGAATTTAAGATTGCGGCAATCACCCCAGGTGTTACAAAACTCGACTATTTCGCGTTCGATTTCCGTCGTGATGCCCGCGGATTTTCCCACCACCTGCTGCCCCATCCTCTGGTTGGGAAACGCTCCATATACTAAATTTTCGATAACAACGATATTCGCGGAGCCGCTTGTCAATTACAATTTATCCTTGAAATAGGAATGAAATTCGGTAAGGTCGAATATTAATTGTATGTTAATATTTTTATCGACAAACGGTATCTTTTGACCATTCAGGGTCAAAATATGATATCCTGGATTAATCGGATATACGCCGCCCGGCACGGGAGTTCCCGCCTTGGATAAGACTATCTGTACGTTCTGGCTTTTAACCGGAACGCGTACCTGTAAATCGGTTCGCGAACTTTCCAAATCGCCCGGCGAAAATTCCTGCGCCTGGGCACCGACAAAAGATATCGTGTACCCGGATTGCCCACCGTCGGCGCCGATAATTTTAAATGGTATCAAGATTGTTCCTCGTTCAATCGTTGTTACGCCATCCAGATAAGCGGTTATTTTTCTGGAATACGAGGCCGCGGTTGGGTCATTTACTAAAGGCGCGAGTTTAGAATCTTTGAAAGCCTGTAGCGTTGCCGGGAATTTATCCTTATTTAACAAGTAATCATAATCGAGCATCGCCAACCGATCCCTAAAATCCCTGACCAATTGCTGATAGTCATTCGTCAGCGATTGTCTGGCGGCCAGATTCGCGCTCGTCGGCAAATCGGTTCTTCGTTGTTTTCTAATAGATATCTGGTCGCTCATTGTTTTTTTCAATGATTGATCCGATACGCTTTGGGCGATTTGGTCGGCTTTCATAAAAAGCGAATCGACCGATAGAAGTTCCTTATTATAGGCGGTGGTATCTTGGACATTGAGACCGGCAATTTTGTTATCCAAAGTCGTTATAATCGCTTTGAACTGTTTTTCGAGCTCCGAATGGGCTTGGTTGGCGCCGATAGTCCGGAAATACTTGGCTTCCGCTAACGTTTTACTGCTGAACTCCCTGAAGAAAAGCTTGATAATAATATTGTTGGCGTATTTTTCGTATCGATCCGCGATAGCCTTATTGACCTCCGAATAGGCGCCGCCGATATTTTTTATATCCCAAATTAAAGACCGAATTTTAATGCCATTGTAGATATTGACCAAAGCAACCAGATTGATGATTAAAGCGACAATCAGAAATGTCCATTTCAAAATGGTCCGGTGAATTATCGATTGGCGATATGAACTTATTCTTCTTATTGCCCAGCGCAGCGGAAAAGAGACGCCAAGCGGCCTTAGGTCTTGGGGGGGAACTTTAATTTTATCTCCAGAAGGGTCCGCGATGATATCAGGGCTGTTGCCGGTTGACGACACGAAAAACACCTGAAAGTCCATTGTCCGGTTTAGCAGGGGCTTGAAGAAAGATTCGAGTCGATTTAAAATTAATTCGAGTTCATTTTTCCATTCCGGACGCGAGGCCACATGGCGTTGTTTGAGAACACCTCTAAGAAATCCTGCGAAATTCAGAGCCCTGATATAACCGTTGCCCATACCGATAACCACGCTTTGTTCGGCCGATTTGAAACTGGCCAATTCGTCCGATTTGGTGATAACCAACCCCACCGGCATTTTTAGTCGTTTATCACGCCCGGATAATTGGGCTATAAGGTCGGTAAACGCGGCAATTCGATTCGAACGTTCAGCTTCGTTTCCAAGGCCCTCCGGATCGATAAAAAACAGAACGCATTCGCAATTTTTGAAAAAGTCAATTAAGCTTTGCTTGAGTTCACCACGAGTATCGATATAAATCAATTCGCCCGAATAATCCATTGTTGTCACCGGCACGATTGTATTTTCGCCGACTCTCACTTCAAAATCGAGCTTTTGTTCACCGGTCGATAGCGGGGGGAATCGTCGGGAATCGATGGCCTGACCAGTCTTCAAATCCATGCCCTTGCCCCGCATCAAATTGAATTTTTCTTCCAATATTTCCTGGGTTTCCCCGAGTGCCATTATTTCGAAATCTTCTTGTTTTTTGGAGAAAGCATACACGATAGTGAAAAATACCGTTTTGCCGACACCTTTATGGCCGTATACGCCTATTCGATACAACGACTTGTCGGGCTTTTCGCCCTTATCGCCGGCCTGTTCGGTTTTCTTTTTGACCTGTCCAGCTTTTTTAAAAATTCCCGATAGTCCCATTTGTTATCTTTCATTGAAAAGCAGGCTAACGCCTGATTTCCTCGATACTTCGATTTAGCTCGTTATACAGCTTGTGGCGATATTGTTTCATCAGCTTGGCAAAAGCCATTACGATTAATATAGCCGCAAGAAAACATGTTAAGAAAAATACCAGATTACCGCGGCTTTTATTAAGGACAAACCATATATATCGAGGCGCCCGAAACAGGCCCATAATGAATTGGAAAATGGTTATCAGCCCTTGTTTCAGCCTGCCGATAAGGCTCGTTTTCGGGTTCAGATAACCCATTTTCAAAAGGATGTCACGGTGCACGGGATTCGCCTCGGCCATTTTCGAGAAAACGCGATACTCCGATAGTTTATGTTCGGGTAGTTGTTTATTTTGGATAAGAATCGAAGCTTCGGTCTTCAGATTTCTGCGTCTTAAGGCCAGAAAAAGACGAGATGGCGGCAGCGTTTCTAATTTATCCAAATTCTGATACTCAGGTTCTTCAAGTATATTGGGATCATGCGCCAAATTCTGGATTTCGGCAATTTTCGATAAGAAGTAATATCGCAAATCATCGTTACGTTTTAATAAATCACGGTCAAGCAAATAGGATGATAATTCCAATTCCAGGAAATCTATATCAGCTTTATTTTGCCTTAATTTGAAACAATACCGATACGCGTTTTGATATTGAGCGGCCATAGGTATTAAAATAGGGAAAGCGGTCGCCAATATATGCGCCGAAAAATATCTGATATCGGAGCCGCCTTTAGGCGAATTAAAAGGCACCTTGTCGATTTCGGCCAATAACATCTCGTCGGCATTCTTTACAATTTCGAGATTATTACGATCTTGTACCGTTCGAAGGTGCGCCATTACATTTTCGAAATAATTTATGAATTCGTTATTGTCGAATTTTCCGCCGGTTTCGTATTCGGCGATATAATTAAATAAAATGGGAATCCCTTTATGTCGTTCAAAATCAGCCATATAAAACTACCTAATATACATACACATTTATTGTGTCTTTTGAAACGGCTTTCAATTCTTGAGCGTTAAAATTGCCCCGGAAATTCAAATTGATTGTGACAATTGATGAATCAGCTAAGTCATCCATCGGTTTTAAAATCAAATTACCCGGAGAAGTGTCGGCATCAACATAAACAGGATCCATCCGGCCCGGAATACTGTTATCATTTAAGCCGATTTTAACCATAATATAGCGATAATCCACGCCGGTGAACAAATCGCGGCTTATGCTCACCAAAATATCACGCGACACGATATTTCCCAGCCCCTCAATTTTCATGATAACGCCGTCGCGTTCTATCTGGCTTTGGACACCGGCGAACTGTTGCAATCGATACTCGCGATTACGATACGTCAGTATTTGTCCAACCTGAGGAAGCGCCCCGGCCAAATTTTTAATTAAATTTATGAATTCGGCAAAATCGTTCATCAATTTAATAAGCCTGGCGGTTTGAGGGCCGAGTTCGTTGTGGTTGTATTTCGAGTTGGCGAATTCTTTCATATCAGCGATAAATCGTTTATAGAGCTCATTTTCGCCATATTTCTTCTTTAATAGTACTGCCGCATCATGATAAGTTTCGAGCATGGCCTCGACAATACCGAAAATTCTCTTATAAAAATCAAACAGCTGATAGGGGTGAATAAAAACATCCGGGTTTGGATGAATTTTAATCAGGCCTCCCAGTTGGATAGCCAAATTAGACAGAATATCCCTTAACCAAGTATGTTCTATGCCGAATTTACCGGGCTTGTCTTGAACCACAGATGCAAATGCCTGAAAACCGCTTACCGCGCTTTGTTGAATCACGGTTAAAAGCCCGATAAGACGGCGGTTTTGTTCAGCAAGCAAAGGGTGGGCCGATGTGGTCATGGCGGGGGGTATATAATCCGGCGATAACTGCGGCCTACCATCGGCGAAATTAATTGTTCCAATTTGCAAACAATCAGCCGGGTCAACATGAGATATTTGACCGATAATGATTTCATAATCAAAGCCGCGATACGGCCTCCTCATTAGCTCATCGCCGCCAACCGGTAGGCCAACCCCAACCTTTTCGGGCCTGGCATATATATAAACAGGCAACTCCGAACGCTCACTAACCGGAATAGCCGCCGATCGGATATCATCATCGTATTGGCTATCGATTTGAATAATGCTGCCGCCGGCGGTCAAACCATGACACCTTGAAAGAACAATTACCCAATTTCGGCCGTCATGTTCAACCCGCATATCTAATGGATATGAGGAAGAATTCGCTGTTTTGGCCAAACCATAACTGTTTATGCTATGCCGAATAACCCAGCGATTCAAAGCTTCAAAGTAAACTTCTTGGGCGATTAGATGGTCTGCTTTAACCAGCATGCCATCTTCCCAGTTAACCGATAGCAATCTTCCGAACTTTTTTACGTCATCCATTTCTTTTTATCACCCTAAGTAAAAGCAGATTAGCTTTTTTGATTATTGAAAAATAGCCCAACCTGTAACTGATGTCAATCCGATTTATTCGTTTTTTCCGTCAATATCGTATTGTAACCAAGATAAGCATCACCGCTTTCGAATATCAGTTTATCGCCATGAGGCTTGATATTTAAGGTATAATTTTCCGCTTGAGCCGGCATACAAACCCTAAGAATACTGATTAATAATTCGCTATCCGTGCCACCCGGTATAATTTTTTTAATATCAGTCAATTTGTCAATCGCCAAATCAACATTTAATGATGGGTAGATGCCCTTAAATCGATCTCCGATATAATAATCCTCGCCAAGGCGGCCTTTTCGCCCTAAGGCGCATCTGGCCCGTTCCGGCATCGGGAACCATTGAGAATCCGCCGTTGAACAATCACAGGATAATCCCATAACCGTTTTCAAATATACTTGAAGGGCCTGCTCGGTTGCCAAATATCCATATAAACGAGGTAGTATATATCCCAGCGCTTGTTCCGGTATTTTTGGCAGGTCCTGTTCCGGCATCGCCGACAATTTACTTAAGTATTCTATCAGCGATTCCGATTGATAAATACCGGCGTAAATATCGCGTATCCATTCAAGCCGGCACTGCATTTTCAGGACGATACTATCGAATATAGCAAATAGGCGGCGGGCTCCCTGTCGGGCATTAAAATCATCCTCAAATAAATCGTCGATATGATCGGTAAATAAATCAGGCATCAGCTCGCTTATGCCTGTGACCGCGGCTACAATGAATATTTTGTCGCCGGGGTAAACCAACTCGCCGGCCTCCGGTTTTTGCTTTATGATTTCCCCCTTGAAATTTTCGAATTCGCCTTCTGGGTATATGAAGATATCTCTATCGGGAAATCCCATCATTCGCAGATAAATATAACTATCTTTGAGCGTTTTGGATTGACCCTCGGAACGTCCGGCCAGGTCAGGCATTCGAAATGGGATAAATTGCTCGCTCATTTTGCGAACTTTGCCACCACCACTGTACCCATGGGGCTTCTCGATTCCAGATATCTTTGAATTCGCGCCAGGAAAAGACGTCCTTCCTCGGCCGGCTCAAACCTATATTCGCCCAAATCAAGTTCGATTTCGACACAACGATATAATATCCCGTTTCTGATAGATGAACCAAGGCGAGGTTCCGCCGATTTAATTCGTTGGTCAAAAGCCAGAGCCAGAGATTCATAATCAGCCGCGACAATGGCTCGATTACGTGATTTAAGCACTTGCATAAAAATCCCAACCATATCATCAAAGGATTTGGCGTTAACGCCCCCTTTGGATGTTGTCAAATTAATTACGGATTCTATGCCCGGCTGCGGGTTATATAGAGCGTTAATCAATCCGGGCAAAATGCCGTTTCCGGCCACTCCATTACTGGTCCGATAATGTACATAAAAACGATCCGGTAGAATGCCCTGAGGCGGCGGATTAACAACTAATTCGAGAAGATTTCCTTTGATTCGCGGAACATAGCGACAATCATAATCGCCCTCTTGATCGAGCGTATAAACGTTGGAATAGAGGCGGCCATGATTGTCATCGACGCTGATTATTTCATAAATTTCGCACGCGGGAGCCTGTAATTCGATGGTCATCGCGCCCGGGCCGTTATAAAAATTACTCTGCTTTTGCCCGTGCGCGTTTATGGCGACAACACAATTAGTGGCTGCCAACTCAAATGAATCAAGCGTTTGCCCGGCGATACGTTTATTGAATTCGATTTTTATCCAGTATAACGGCTCAACGCTTTCCCAGAAACCCGGTTCCTGTCCGTGAAAGGCCGCTTTTAAATCCTCTGGAACTTTTCCGGCTTTGCCGCTCGGAACACTGAAAAAGTAATCACGATATTCCTCGATATGTTCATACGGAAAAAAGTTGTGCCCCCAGACGGACAGCTTTGGGATATTTTTTTCTTTCTCCGCCCTTTTCACCGCCTCCGTTCCAGGATAAAAAGGCTTGGCGAATTGCCGCCCATCTTCGGTGCAACTCCAGCGTCCCCAGCGCAACAAACCCAGCAACTCAGGCGACCCGGAAATAAAAAGCTCAAGCGCCGGAATTTGAATTTCCGGGCCGTTTCTTATTAGACCAATATATAACGTATCTTTTTCGTCAACGTTATATTCGATATTTGATAAATTCAGGCCGGCTAAAAATTGATTTTTGCCGCGCCAGAGTGGATTACACCATAGGACTATGGCCGTATCGGCGGTTTTGACGAGAGCAACGGCCGCTTCCACCGGATAGATAGAATGCGATTCTACCGGCGAGAAATAAAATACGGGGCTCTGCCTTATTGATGTATTAATCCAATACGCCTCAAGCGTACTATCGATTGATGTCTGTGACTGACCGCAAACGAATTTCAGAATTGTTGACGATGGTATTGGGTGAAGTAATCCGTCGAAAAAAAGGCGGAAGGCTAAATCACGAATAATCGAATTGGAAATATCGTTGATTTTATCGTTGACCTCTTTCAGCCTGACAGCCATCGCCTTTAGTATCATATGGACCACGGGATCCATTTGCAGCGGCGAGCTGGCGAATTCCGGCCAGAAATGTCTGGCATCGTTTATTAGTCGCTCGAAAAAATCATCCTGGGTTAATTCTTCAACCCACTCTCCCCGGAAATGGCGTTCGATAGTAATCCTCCGATAATGCTTTTTCTAATTCAAAACTTTTGCCGTTAGCCGCGATAATCGCGGTCAATTGTATTTTCAGCGGGGCCACCCCTGATTTATCGGGTTTAGGGCCGCCGGACACTTTCACGTTGACTTTATCTAAACGCGGCTCATTTCGTTCGATAGATTCCTTAATTGTCCGTGATAGTTCTTCCTTGATACTGGCAAGCTCGACCAACGATTTATCGGGCGCCAGCTGTTGCGTTCCAAAGTATTGATCGCATTTGACCGAACCTCTGGGTGTCGATACAATCGTCGATACTAATTTGGCGATTGATTCTTCCAGAGTGATAGTTTTAAATCTTACGCCGTCAAATTGCAACGGCAATTCAAAATATATTTCGTTCATTAAAACAAAACAGGGTTAATATCAGTTAAGTTTAATCATTCCACCCTTGACCTCAACCATCGCGCCTTGAATAGTGTAATTGGCGGCTGCCTCTTCGCTGATTGGGCCATTAGATTTTATTTTTATGCCGGCGCTGCCTTCGATATTTATATTCATGGCCTTCAAATCGATAGTGCCTTGCGCCGATTCCAGGACAATTCCCGGAGCCGATGAATCCATTGATATTTTACAGGATGAATTACTCGTCTGGACCGCTATTTTGCCCGTTCCATCCAATGATATAGTCGCGGAATCCTTTACGTCAATTTTAATACTTTCTTTATTGTTGGCCGCGTCAAACGTCATCTGGCATTGACCGCCCTTAGCCTTTATTATTATCTGTTCCTTATCGATGTCATCTTTAAATATAATTTCGTTGCCGGCCCTGGTTAGTATCGATTTGTTATTGTTATTTTTATCTGGCAAATCTCCTCTTGGTTTTAATGAACCATCATGAACCGAGCCTATGGCTATCGCGTTTTCCAAATGCCGCCCCCGGATAGACACCGCGACCCGATCATTCAATTCTGGAATAAACCATAACCCATGAGGATTGCCTCCGGCGTGCGGCATGCAAAGACGCAAAAATGGAGATTCCGCATCCGAATCGGTGGCCCAGTCGAATCGGACCTTGACACGGCCAAGCTTTTCGGGATCATCATTATTGACCACCGTGCCGATTTCGATAATCTGTTCCGGAAGTTGGTAAAGTTCATAGTAAGGATACGCCAGGTCTCTGGCCACGCACGTAAAATCGCAATAATATTTGCCGTCGGCATAAGAATGTTTGGCTCCAACGATTAAGTAGACCCCGCTGAGGCTTTCTTCGCTGCGGCTTTCGGTTTGCTTATGTGCTATTTCCCATTTCAATTTGAGGCTTTTCCCTGGAATGATACCTATTTTATCTGTCGAACCGACACCGTGTAAAAGCCGCGCGTAAGTTTGCCTAAAGGCGATTTCCACGCTCTGATCAGCATGCTTCTGCGAACCGGGGTTAATGGGCAATATGATTTTTTCCTTTGAATTTGAAATAGAGGAAGCCGAACCGGCCGTTTTTCCAAGCGGTATTCCAGACGGCGTGGGAGGCGGATTATTCGATTGAAACCAATTGCCTTTCAAAAATTCAAATGACCTCAGGCAATACTCTTTTTTTCTGGTCGCATCCAACTCAACCGAGAACGAGCCGAGTTGATTTGCTTTCAATTCGACATATGAATCTGGAATATCTTTTACCACATTAAAATTCAGGCCGTCGTAATAGGCCCACCAGCCTTCCAAATTGGCCAGGTAATTTAGCATCTGGTATGCCGTTTCGCCATAAGCCAGCAAACCGGAATGAACAATACCGCCGGATACGTTTATATTAGCGTTGGGTAATCCCTCACTGGCAACAAGAGTATGAATTATATCGGCTGACGATGAGTCGTGGAATATGCGATGCATGGCGGTGATATCCATCATGATTGTGGGACTGAAACCTCTTATCCGAATAATTCCCAAGCTGGATACGGAACTCTCAAAATCAACAGAGGTGATTGTGCCTATGAATCTTACTTCACCGCTGTCGCCCGCCGATTTATCTCCGGAAATTATTTTGATACTGACTGTTTTAGATAGCCAGGTCTGAAGATTAGATTCCATGGTTTTTCCGAAAACACTTTCGAGTTCAGGTTTTCGGCGCAGCTCGATGATAAAAGAATGGTGGGCACCCAGTTTCTGATTCAACAAAAACGCTTCTATCGCGACTTTGGGGACGTCCCTGTTGTCAATCTTAAGTTCGACTATAGCCGGTTTCATATTGGTGTCCGAATCGGTGGCACGTCTGATAATGGTCGGCTTGTCATATTTGTTTACTCTAAAAACGGTCATATTTGCCTCCCGACAAAAGCGCTAAAAAATCGAACATAATCCAATAAAACCTTATAAACGGCCGTAAAGCGGTGATTCAGGGTCGTCTCGTACTATCCCAGACTATCGGCGGTCAGCCTCTCAAGGATAAAAATGTGCCGACCGCCGCGTATTGGCCGATAGATTCGCGATTAAGCGAAAATTCTATTACATTCTATCTTCCCAATTGCCATACAATTCGGCATCGCCCACCGATACGTTTTCGGCCGAAATCTCGAACTCCTCAAAGACCTGATTTGATTTCGCTTTTTCGAAATCCGGGTAAGTCTCTTTATAATAAGAGATAAATCCGTCTTTCCATGACAACCGTTTCATTTCCTGACCGTCCGAAGGATTTTTAAAAATGATTTCTCCCTTTTTGAAGTTGTCTTTTGTCGAACGGCAGGCCCAGCGGAATATCGTATTGGTTTCATCGGCTTCGCGGACAATTTTGATTTTAAGAAGCCTGGCCTGATCGCTTGGTTTGCCTCTTACGTCTTTTGTCGTGCAAACTTCATAAGACACTTCTTTTACTTTGGGTATCCTTTCACCCTCGATAATTAAATCTGGAGTGTGAGCCATAAAAAACCTCCTGCTAGGTTAATTTATTTCATCTCCACGTCAGTGAAATCGCCTTCATCCGACTGCTTGGCCGTAAGGTAGACATCGAACTGCCTTACCGATGTGAATGGCGTGATATTTAATTTTACATCGATAATATGTTTGGCGCGTTGTTCAGGCGTTGAGGTCACCTCAAGCTTAAAGTCGCTTATCAGCTTACCCTTACCGGTGTTTGCTCTTAAAAAATCGTAGATATCTTTTTTCACCCTATCCAGAAGCGTATTATCGATAAGTTTAAATGTTTGTTTATTCAAGTAATGACAGACGTTTTTCGAGATATAATCGGCCGTGCGCTTGGTAGCATAGACATCGTATGATTCGCCTTTATAAAGGGAGCAATCGCCCAGAAATCTTACCTTGGAATCCCAGAGTACAGTCGGTATAACGCCCTTAAGCAAAAATTCTTTGGCTCCGACAGCCCTGTCGACCTCAAACCTGACCGCCTTTACCGAATCGGTCGCGCCATATTGATACCCCGCGCATGGTTGCTGCATACCGACACCCTCATCTTGTTTATAGATTAGGCCGGCTAAAACCGATGAGGGCGGCAGCCAAAGGTCTTCATGTTCATAACGGTTTTTCTGGCGGCCTAAAACCCAGTTTACCAAAACCGATACATGAGCTTTTTCAGGCGTTGAGCCTGCGAGTCCTTCAAGACCCGGACCATTCAATTGTTCCTGGGCTTCCTTGAACGATTCGAAATTCGGCAAATCTGTAATGATATGCACCTTGTTTTCTTCGCCAAGTTTTGCCAGTCTATCGATATTGGGGATATCCTCCAAGAAACCAGGAACAACCATCAAAGAAAAACATTCTTTCAGACTGAACGCTCTGAACGGTTTTTTAATGTAGTCGGCCAGCTCCTCAAATTTATCCGAGTCAGGGTCGATAAGTTCACTTATACCAATATTAGAGAAAAATGAATTAACCGGATCGCCCGAGGGTGAGCTGTTGGCGAAAAACTGTTGTATGGAACGATAGGAAGTTTCCAGCGGTTTTATTTGTTCATAAATGCTGGTCATATTGGCATTGATATTTTCTTCCAACGCTTGGGCCTCAAGGCTGGCTGTATTACGTAATTCTTCGACATCATCGGATGACGACAGCAATTTATGCCATTGTTTCAAGCGTCTGAGCATCACTTTCCTGGCTACGTCGAACTGAGGCCGAGTAAGAAATTTATGCCGCTCTTCTTTTTTTGCGGGATTGAGTACCGATAAACTCATCATCGTCTCGCCGCTGGTCATTTTCACCTGCGGCATCAGCGGCTCAAGTTTTTGATATGGTAATTTCGCTTTCTCGAATTCGCCGACGATTTCGCTTATTCGCTGGGTAGCCTCCACCGCCGGCCGGGATTCCTGCGCGGAGCCCATCGCCGCCTCGGGTTTATTGCCGGATTGTTGTTTTTCTTCTTCCGCCATCGAATATCCTCCCAAATAATTGCTTTCTAATTTACTTTACTTAATTGTTTAGGATGTAATACCGCCGCCAAGTAATTCAAGGTTTTTTTCCAGTAATTCCAAAAAGAGTTTTTTCTTGGCTGGATCGGCCAAAAGCTTTTTTAGGGCGGCATTTTTATTGAGCTGTTTAGCCAGGTCATCCAGAATTTCCCGATCCATGCTGGCCTCAGTGAGAGTCTGCGATTGAGCGATAATGTTATTTGGGTTGAAGTCATCCATTTTGCGGAATTTCAAATTTATGGTTTCTTCGGCCCCATCCTGTTTGGTGATTGTGACTTCCTGTTCCGGTTGAAATTTCTCGAATACCTCTTTCAAGCTGCCGGCCTTAATAGGCGTGGCATCGCTCTCCTGGTTGTTCAATTTGGTGACGAACAAGGTCTTATTCGATGGCAATCCCTCAATAGGGATAGCGCCCGAATCTTGTTTGATTTCTTCCGCGCCTACGTGAGGTTTGTTTTCAGGCATAATTTCCTCCGTTTCTCGAGCCTTTTTGATATCGGAGATTTCAGGTTCGAGCGATTACATTTATTACAAATTCATTATTTTCCACATCGATTTCAAAATTATCGCCTTGTTTTATTTCACCGGTTATAATCTTAACCGATAACTTGGATAGGATTTGCCTTTCGATTAGTCTTTGAAGAGGTCTGGCGCCCATCTCAAAATCGTATCCTTCAGCCACGAGCTTATCGATTGCCGCCGGTTTTATGTCGAAATTGATTCTTTTGTCGGACAAAAGCTTGCGAATCTCATTTACTTGTATGTTCACGATATTGGCCAGCGATTCCTTATTTAGAGTATGGAAAACGATGATTTCCTGGATTCTGTTGATTAATTCCGGTTTAAATTTGGCCAGCATCAATTCGCGAATTTCCTCATTTGTAAATTTCTCGCCCCGCCGGTCTTTCTCGACTATCTGCGGCCCGCCATAATTCGAGGTCAAGATGACAATTGTGTTGGAGAAATCAACGGTACGGTTTTTGCCGTCCGTTAATCGACCATCATCAAGTAGCTGTAATAAAATATTGAATATATCGATATGAGCTTTCTCGATTTCATCAAAAAGAACAACCGAATATGGCTGCCGCCTTACCGATTCCGTGAGTATTCCCCCTTCTTCATAGCCCACATATCCAGGGGGAGCGCCGATTAGTTTGGCGACATTATGTTTTTCCATATATTCCGACATATCCATTCGCACGATGTTCTTCTCATCGTCGAAAAGAAATTCGGCGATAGCTTTGGCAAGTTCGGTTTTGCCAGTGCCGGTCGGTCCCAGAAAAATAAAAGCCCCAATCGGCCGATTGGGTCTTTTAAGGCCCGCCCTTGATTTGCGCACAGCTTCGGAAATGGCATGAACGGCGTCATATTGGCCGACAACCCTGCGCGACAAATGCTCTTCCATTTCGAGCACTTTTCGGGCTTCATCTTCCCGCATTTTTGCCAGCGGGATACCGGTCCACCGTGAAATTGTTCGGGCTATCTCGTCCGAGTTTACTTCCTTTTTTAATCCCGACAATGATTTCGATAACGTGTCGGCGATTACAATAACGTCGGCGGTTTCCAACGGGGGAGCGGGAAATTTCTCAAGCTGAGATTTGATTTGCGGCTTGTAATCGCAATTCTCGTAGATTGTTTTAAGCTCATTAAGAAATTCGTCGAGCCTGTTGCCATCGTTTTGGGCCAAATCGTGCTTTATTTTGGATAATTTTGCCTGAAGATTTTCCGTCAGAAGTCTGAATTGAGAGGCCGCTTCATCCAGCACATCCAAAATCACCGCGGGCGCAATCCGTCCTCCAAGATATCTTTTTGACATCGCGATTGCTTCATTGACCGCATCATCAGTAATGGTTAGGCCATGATGTTGTTCGTAATGGGCGCGGATACCGTAGATTATTTTTCGACATTGATCGGGAGACGGCGGTTGGATATTTACCCGCTGGAACATTTCGGCGAGCGCTTTATCAAGGCTAAAATAACGCGTGTAATCTTCTTCATTAGTGGCGGCGATAACGACTATTTCGCCTCTTGCCAAAAATGCTTTCAGGGGTCCGGCCATTTCCGGCGGTCCGCCTGTGGGCGAAGCCTTTAGTAATTCGTGAAAATCATCAATTACTAAAATTGAATTTTTTGATGATTCCTTGATATTATTTAAAACCATCCGGAACCGTTCTTCAAGTTCGCCCCTATATTTGATACCGGCGGTGATTTCATCTAAATCCAGTTGAAGGACCGTTTTATTTTTCATCGCGGGAATAACATTTCCCTCGACAATTCGCTGGGCCAGTCCGCGAAGAATAGCGCTCTTACCGGCGCCGTCAGGGCCAACCAATATGGGATTCGAACGATGTCGCCGTATCAATATCTGTAGTATTTCGATGATTTTATCATCACCGCCTATGGTTGGGTCCAATTTATTGGCCCTGGCCATGGCGGTCAAATCACGGCAATAATTGCCCGCCGATATAAAGCTTCCGGTCTCTGGGGAGGTGGCCGCAATCGATTCCGGGTTCTCATCCAGTTCGCTAATCGCGCGATACAATTCCCCTTTGCTCAATCCGAGCTTGCTGATAAGTTCGGAAGATATGCCCGAGCCCGAATCAAGTAAGGCGATTAACAAATGTTCGCCGGCTATTTTGGCCGCCTTAAAATTGTTTTTTTCGGCATCCGCCGCCGTTATGATATCCTCAATAAGCGGTGACATCGGCAATTTGAGTTTGGCTATCTCGGATTTTGGGAAACTCTCCAGCTCAAACTCGACTATCGATTGAAGCAAGACCGAATTTTTATCCAGATACGATAACAACGATTCTACCCGTCCTGTTCTTTTGCGCAATAAGGCTAACAACAGGTGCTCCGGTGCGACCTCGAGATGCCTTTTTGATAAAGCGATATCCTGGGCATTAACAAGCGCTTCTTTGGCATCTTTATTCAATTCGGAAATATTCATCGACACCTATTCCCCCTGCTGATTGACTTCAATTATAACGACCACTTCAAGACACAAAAGCAACCGAAACTTCTTTTAAAACTGGCCCGGTAAATGAAAATTATTTCTATAATTAAATAGAACTTACTTCTAATAATGTCAAGCGATTTTTGCGGTTACCCTTTGTTTCCATTGCGCTTGATTACAATGGATGCTTTAACAAGAATTTATTTTTACAAACAAAGGAATACCGAAGTTTATGTCCGAATTGCGTTCCAAACTCAACCATAAATCCATCTATCTAACAGCCAATAATCTTAATGGCAGGCAATCTCTTAAAATAAAAAGAAACATCAAGAGATGCATTCCCCCAAATCGGCCTGATTTACACTATCGCCGTTTCCTTGGCCGATGAAAGAATGGATACCGAAAAGCAAATCCAATCATTTCTTAAAGATAGCATCGTCAAAAAACCCAAGTTAATCCATGAAATGTCATAGGATAATCTTATGAAAGGCTATATCGATAAGGAATAGAAACCGACGGTCTTATTATGATAGTATATCTATCCCATCAAACCGGACAGACTATGATATGCTCGGATAACCTATCGCTCGAAAAAATCCATCAATAAAGGTCTTATAATATAAGGGTTGCTTATCCCTTATATCTTTCGTAGAACTCTTTTATATCCACCCCGCGCGATTTCAGGTAACTAATCTGTTGCTTGCGGGCTAAACCTGCTTGATTGAATTCGGCCACCATGTCATAGATATTTTGACGGAGTTTAAAGGCTTTGTCTTTTACTTTTGGCGATGGCGCCAACAACGAAAACAGGGCTAAACAGATTCCGGTGGCCGCGTTTTCGGGATGGACGCCGTACCACCAGGGACGACAGGATGAGAAAAAGAAAGCGCTGGATGGTACCGCCGCGCCCAGCATATCGCGCGACCGATTGTGCATGATATCGCCCGATTGCGCCGAGTTACGGATTTCATCGAAAGCGATTCTATACAGTTCCCAGAGAGTCTTGTGGATTTTATTGTTTGGATCGTTCCATGTAAAAAACGCGCGTTTATTTTTAATGTCTTCGGGAGTTGTCATCCAATCGCTGGGTTTGGGCTTACAATATTCTTTCTTACGTATATGGTTGGTCAGCTCCGAAACCGTAACCGAAATCAACCCTGATTCTTTATATAAAAGGCGTAATATATTATGATGATCTTTGCGATGATGGCCGAAGTCCTCGACATCGCCGGCCGTGAAAATAAATTTACGGTCATGATTGCCGGCTAAATTTAAAAAATCTGCCGATGATTTTATTTTATCTTTGTTGAATATCGAATCGGAAAGCGCCTCCGAGAGCCTGCGGTCGCGAGGAATCAACAACAAGCCACCCGCCGATTTATCCATATACAGCCTATCCTGCGGTAGTTGGCCGATATTGCCGTTTATGGCAATTTCATCCACCGCCAGCCAACGGCAACCACGGCGAACGGCCGCTTTGGCGACCAAGGTTTCGTAAGCAAGCTCCGGTGAATAGAATCCACGCGGCGCATAATAAACCCCGAAATAACGCTTACTGATTTTATCGTGGCCGGCAATCTGGCGATCAATTTCATCCTCGTGGGTGAATGGCAGAAATGGATGGAATCGTGGAGTGACAGTAAATTCAATTTGTCCCGATTCGGCCAGCTTTTTAAGACGCGTCACAATCTCGCCGAAACCGGTGCGAATCAATAGCTCGATTAGACATCCTGAGATATTAATCGTAGCTTTGGCTGTAGGTATCTGCTCATAAATCCGCAGTACAGGCAGATAAGATTCGTTGACGACCTTTTCGACAATCGTTCTGTCTTGATCGAGAGGCTGATAAAAATGTAAAAGGTTAGCCCAATAGAGCCCTTTTGCCTGTTTTTTGGGGGAATCCTTCTTTTCCATACAGATAAAATTACCTATTATAACCGATTTGTCAAGCGGTCATTCAAGTGTGGAATAATTACAGTACGCTAAATGTGACTTGACTCAATTCAGGTTATGTCTTAATTAAGGCAAGTTAAAATTAATAGCGAGACTATTGAACAGAAAAATGCCGCGAATTCTCACACTCGAAAAAATCCCGCGTAAAAAAGGATGGTTTACGTTGATTCTTGACAATGCTTACTCATTTGTAGTCAACGATGAACTGATAATAAAACACGCGCTTCGCCCGGAACGCGTGCTTACCAAACCTGAAATCGAACAAATCAAAAGCGAAGGAGAATATCTTTTTCTGCGCGCAAAGGCGTTCGATATTTTATCTCGGCGGCGGGTTTCTGAAAAAGAGCTCGAACGCAAGCTCAAATTCACGAAAATTTACGGCAAGCATTTTCCCCGAGTAATCGCTAATTTAAAAGATCTCGGCTTAATCGATGATTCCGGCTACGCAACCTCATTTATACACACGGCGCTAATGGGCGGGCCTAAAAGCAAAGCGCTCATACGGCGGAAACTTCTCCAGAAAGGAATTTCTGAAGAAATAGCCCAGAAAGCTATCGAACAGGAATTGGGCGACTACGACGAAAAAGAGGCAGCCTTGTCAATCGCGAAAAAGAAATACAAATCAGTGAAACAACTTCCCACCCTTAAAGCCAAACAGCGGGTCGCCGATTTCTTGCGAAGTCGCGGATTCAGTTGGAGCAATATCAACTATTGCCTGGCGAAATTATTCAAAGCGGATGAGGATTAATTATGCCATTCTACGATGCCGATGACGCGGCCATCTATTACGAAATTTCCGGCGAAGGGCGCCCGCTTATTCTGCTTCACGGGTACGCGCTCAATGGCCTGATGTGGTCGCTGCAGAAACCAGCGTTCGAATCGCGTTATCAATTGATAACAGTCGATCTTCGCGGTTTCGGGCAATCATCCTGCGGCGCGCGTTGGTCGGGCTCGGTGATGGCCGAGGATGTCAAGGGGCTGATAAAGAGCCTGGACTTGCGCGATATCGCCATTGTCGGTTTTTCGATGAGCGGGCCGGTAGCGTTTCGGATAGCTCTAGCGATGCCGGATAGAATCTCGCGGCTGATATTCGTATCATCGATATTGCCATCAGCGGGAAAAACAGCGGCGCCGCCGAATCAGCGGAAATCGGCCGATGAGGAAATCGAGATATTGAAAAGCCGCGGAGTGAGCGCTTGGGCCGATAAAACCGGCATGCGCACCGGACCATTAGTGAAAGATATGCTGGAAAAACAACCTGGGTTACGTGATTTATGGGAAAGTATCCTGATGCGGCACAATCCGGATTACTTAGCGAAAATGCTGCAGTCGCGGGCCGCGACCTCATCGCCGGTGAACTGGCGGGAAAGGTTGAAGGAGGTGACTCAACCGACTTTGATAATCGCCGGAAAGAACGACCGCAAGTTTCTTGATGCCTCCCGGAATATCAACCGGCAGATACCGAATTCGCAATTGACCATTATCGAAGGTGCCGGCCACATGGTGAATATCGAGAAGCCGGAGGAGTTCAATCAGGCGGTGATGGAGTGGTTGTGGTAGAGGCTAAATTAAAACAGCCGATAATAGTAGCATTTGCAGTGACCTGGACAGGTTTCGCTTCAGGGCATTTTACATATGATATTATCGAAAGCGGGAAATACGGCAACAGCTGCCGACAAAACCAATAGCCGCTATCCGTTTACTGCGACCCTATCCCGATGACCGATTACAATAGTCCGATTCACTTTACCACTATCCGGTTTCAGTTTCAGCATTTCAATATAATCATTCGTTTAAATGCTATTCAATACCGACGGCTTCGACCAGGTTGAGCCCGTTTTGTAAAACTTTGTATTGAGGAATGCTGACTTGCTTGATTACTGTTCCGGAAGCGTCGAGAAATTCGATATTTAAATCGTAAAAGCCGGGCTTGAGTTCAAAATCGCCGACATAGATTCGGCCGGGTAAGAACTGGCTGCAGCGTAAATCGGCGCTTTCGGAAATGTCGCTGGCGACATCGACAAGCGCTTTCAATATCCATTTGACGAAGCTACCACCATTGTCATCCGAAGCATCCGATTTATAATTCCGGTTTCGATTGCGGTCGTTATCGCGCGGCTTTTTATCGCGTTTTTCGGATTTATCGTCATTTGATTCGCCCGTAGCGTCAATCATCGACTTGATTTTATGCGTGCCGACCCCTTTGGCCAACGCCCGGGCGATAGCGCGAAAATAAATCAGAGATTGTTTGGCCTTGAAAGTTTCCTGCGCCACCGCGGTTATATCCTCTATAAGGTTAAGTTTCCCTATCATCTCGTTGTTGGCGTAAACGCGGATAGTATGGACGGATGAGGGGCGGGCGACAATCCGCGGAAGCGAAAACTTGAAATAAAAATCCTGGC
>JAAYTW010000001.1 GCA_012517955.1 Candidatus Zixiibacteriota bacterium
CTAATAAAGGCGCGATTGGCTATATCGGAGCCTCCAACTCCAGTTACTGGGATGAAGATTACTGGTGGGGAGTCGGTTACAAGACGGTGGTCTCAAATCCTACATATAGCGCCACCGCGCTGGGCGCTTACGACGGCATTTTCCACGACCATGGAGAACCGACATCCGAGTATTATATCTATAACGATGCTATCAATTTCCGCGGAAATCTGGCGGTGACTCAAGCCAACGGTTCAAGTACCGCTTATTACTGGCAAATATATCATCTGATGGGCGACCCGTCCGTGATGACATATTTCAAGGTTCCGCCGGCCAATACAGTTACTCATGCATCTACAATCTTGATAACCGCCACAAGCTTCACCGTGCAGGCAGTGCCCGGCTCTTATGTCGGTATTTCCATGGGCGGCGTTCTTAAAGGCGCCGCTTATGTGGGCACATCGGGAAGCGTCGATGTTCCCGTTACGGCAATGGGCACACCCGGCACGGTCGATATTGTCGTAACCGCGCAAAATAGGATTCCCTACATCTCGACAATCCAGGCGATTGCCCCGAGCGGTCCATATGTCATTTTCGATTCATACTCTATTAACGATGCCACAGGCAACAACAACGGTCTTGTTGACAACGGCGAAAATATAGTTTTGGGCGTTCAACTAAAAAATGTCGGGCCTAACAATGCTCAAAGCGTAGTGGCCACACTTGCCGAAAACGATACGTTCGTGACCATCACCGATAATACCGAAAGCTATGGCCTGATTACTGGTAATAACGGCATCGTGAATCGGCCTCAGGCTTTCGCGTTTACCGTTTCTCCGAATACTCCGGATGGCCATATCATCAGTTTCCAGCTTACCATAACCGGAACCGCTCTCGACACCTGGAACGCGAATTTTACCATTCCCGTCCACGCGCCGGTGCTTAACTATGTCTCCGTTGTCGTTAATGATAATGGCGGCAACAGCAACGGCATACTCGACCCAGGTGAATCTGGTGATTTAATTGTTACCATAAATAATTCCGGTTCCGCTCAAGCCAATTCCGTCACGGCGATTTTAAGCGAATCTGACGCTTATGTTAGCGTTCCTGATAATGCCGGTTCATTCGGTAATATTGCCTCCGGCGCTAATGCGAGCAATTCCGGTAATGTGTTTAGATTGACAGCATCTTCGGGATGTCCGATGGGGCACGCGTTGACCTTGAATATGTCCACCAGCGCCGCCAGCGGATATTCGATAAATCTTAGCATCCCATTTATGGTCGGCGATCGCGCCGTTATTTATTCCGATGATTTCTCGACGAACCAAGGCTGGACAGGTCTTGGCGGTTCCGGCGAATGGACAATCGGCCCCGCCACCGGCGGCGCGGGAAGCGACTCCTATGGTGGCCCGGACCCATCCACCGATCATAGTCCATCTTCCGACAACAAAGTCCTCGGCAACGACCTGACATCAGGGACGGGCGGCGATTACAGCGCCAGCTTGGGGTCGACATTCTATGTAACTTCGCCCGTTATAAACTGCTCGACATATACGGGAGTCCAGATGACCTATTGGCGCTGGTTAGGAATCGAATCAAGCAGCTACGACCACGCGTATCTCCAGGCATATAACGGCTCGAGCTGGGTTACCCTATTTTCGAACAGCACTACTACTATTGACGAATCGGCCTGGAGTCAACAATCGCACGATCTCTCGGCAATAGCCGATCATAACCCGCGATTCCAGATTCGGTTCGGAATCGGCACTACTGATGGTTCGTGGCAATATTGCGGTTGGAATATCGACGATATCGAAATCAAAGGTTACGGTTCAAGTCCGACCACATATCCAAATATGACATACTGGCCGTCTACTTTTGCTGATTCTTTAGCTCAAGGCCAAACCGAGAATAAAACGCTCCGAGTCGCCAACAGCGGCGAAGGAACTTTAAGAGTCACGTTCAGCACAACCAATAATTGGATAAGTTTGAATACTCAGGAAAATATCGTAAACCCATCAGAGACGCTTAGTTTCGTCATCACCATCAATCCGGCCGATTTAAATACCCCTGGAATCTATCAGGGTAATGTCCATTACGTATCCAACGACATAAATCACCCGTCCGGTGATATTCCGGTTACTCTATTGATTTACCCGCCTTCCATGAATATCAGCCAAACCTCCTTTGCTGACACACTTCAGCCGGAAGAAACCTCGAGCCTTCCATTAATACTGATAAATAACGGCGCGGGAAGGCTGAATTGGGATATCGACGTATCGGTTACGGATCGAATTCTCCGCGGCGATATGGGTATCGGACACAAATCGATTTTAACAGACGCTCAACCTGCCGCCCTTGGTTCGATGGAAACCGACAAAGACAAAGGCGGCAAAATCCAACCATATTTCCCGCCGGTCACGACTGGTCATGGCGGCCCTGATTTATTCGGACATAAATGGACCGATTCCGATGAACCCAACGGGCCGGCCTTTAGCTGGGTCGATATTTCGACTATTGGGACGCCGGTTAGTCTGACCGATGATGATTATGTTGGGCCGATTTCAATAGGATTTTCGTTCCCATTTTTTGAGAATTCTTACAGTCAATTATATATCGGCGCTAATGGAATAATCAGTTTTGGGGCTGGTTCGGGCAGTGTCGGCGACGTCGGTATTCCTAATGTGGCTTCGCCCAATAACATCTTGGCAATTTGGTGGGACGACTTATGGCCGGGAGCGGGTGGTCATGTGTATTATTACTACGACAATGCCGGCGGGCGTTTTATCGTCAGTTACGTCGGTGTCCCTAATTATCGTTATCCCAGCGCGACCGGGTCTCTATCGTTCCAGGCGATTCTGTACTCATCAGGGAAGATTGTTTACAACTATAACACAATGGATCCTGGGCTTGACAATCTTACCGAGGCCACAATAGGTATCGAAAACTCCACCGGAAATGACGGCTTACAAGTCGTTTATAATGCGGCTTATATGCATGATCAACTATCTATCGCTTTCACGACTGGCTCATGGCTTACCGTGGAACCGACCTCCGGGTATATCGCGCCGTATTCTCGAGATACAATATACGTTAACATGGATGCCGCTGATTTAGCTGTCGGGTCGCATTCCGGCAACCTGCTGCTTGTTACCAATGATCCAAATATGGACACCATTAATATGCCGGTCACTTTGGTCATCCAAACAGGAGGCGGCGCTTGTGATTACATGCCTGGCGATATAAACGGAGACGAGCAGGTAATGGGCGGCGATGTTACTTTCAGTGTTCGCTATTTCAAAGGCCTTGGCCCAAATCCGCCTGATTCTTGTTGGAATGATTCAACCGACAGTTGGCTCTATGCTGCCGGCGATGTTAACGGCAACTGCGAATTCCGTGGTTCAGATATCACTCTACTTGTGGCTTATATGAAAGGAACGGCTACGGAATTACATTATTGCCCACAAACTCCTCCAGTGGTTTTGCGGAATCTCTTACCGGGTTGGATTTGGGATAAAGAAAGTCACATGATTAAAAAAGAAACGATATTGAAAATTAATCAATCTTTATCGACTGATATTTCTCATTAAAAATCTCAAACGTAAAGAAATCAGGAAAGGTAAGGGTGGTCGTTCTGCTGACCGCCCTTATCATTTTCAAGCACGAAAGAATTTATATCAAGAACCGCCATATAACTTGAAAAACATCCAACGAATATGCATTTTACGCGTAAGATAGATTTCGTATGATTAAATACACGCAAAATAACGGCCCCAGTGAAAAATCCGGCCTAAAATTCATATTAAGAGCATTGGGTTCGCGTAATTACCGACTCTATTTCGCCGGCCAGGGAATTTCGCTTATCGGCACCTGGATGCAACGTATCGCCCAAAGCTGGTTGGTTTATCGCCTAACCGATTCGGTGTTTTTGCTGGGAATTGTGGGATTCAGCACGCAGATACCAACTTTCCTGGTCGCTCCGTTTGCAGGCGTATTGGTCGATAACAAAAATCGTTACCGCATTCTCTTGGCATCGCAAATTTTCGCGGCTATTCAGGCGTTTATTCTGGCAATCCTGGTTTTGACGAATACCGTAAAGGTCTGGCATATAATCGTATTGGGCGTGGTCTTGGGCATTATCAATGCTTTCGATATGCCTTCCCGCCAGTCGCTGATTGTTGAAATGATTGAAAACCGCGATGACTTGAGCAACGCTATCGCTCTTAATTCCACTATGGTAAACGGCGCCCGTTTGGTTGGCCCGACAATCGCCGGATTGCTTATCGCGGCCGTGGGTGAAGGGATATGTTTTTTACTGAACGCCCTTAGTTTTCTGGCAGTGATTGCCGCCCTTCTGGCGATGAAACTCAATCTTCCTCCGGTCCAGAAAAAGGGGATAGCCATGTTATCAAACCTCAAGGAAGGCTTCAAATATGCGTTTGGATTCCCTCCCATTCGCGCGATTCTACTGCTTCTGGCGCTGGTCAGTATAATGGGGATGCCATATACGGTGTTGATGCCCATTTTTGCCCGCGATATCCTGCGCGGCGGCCCTCATACAATGGGCTTCTTAATGGGATCGGTCGGTGTCGGCGCCCTTATAGGGGCGATTTATCTGGCCTCCCGCAAATCAGTAATAGGATTAACCAAAGTGCTTGTTTTCGCCGCTTCCCTATTTGGCACCGGTCTTGTTTTGTTTTCGCTATCCCGCAATCTTTTCCTTTCAATAGTGCTATTGCTTTTTGTCGGCATGGGGATGATGCTTCAGATGGCCACCAGCAATACGCTTCTGCAAACGCTTGTCGATGATGACAAACGCGGCCGGGTATTGAGTTTCTACAATATGTCTTTTTTCGGCATGGCCCCTCTCGGAAGTTTTTTGGCAGGAAGTCTTGCCAGTAAAATAGGCACGCCTGCAACCGTAGCTTTCGGCGGAATTACTTGCATTATCGGAGCCATAATATTTTTGAAAAGCCTGCCCCAATTGCGTAAATCGATGCGCCCCATTTATGTCCGCAAGGGTATTATCCCGGAGGTCGCCGAGGGTTTACAGGCGGCCGCCAATATCAGCAACCGCCCCCAGAATTAATCTCTCGATATCGAAACGAAGGGCCATCTCCTTTTAGTTTTTTGAACAATGAGGCTAATAACCAAGGAAGTAACACATATCCGTTATGAACAATGGTCTTCGCGTATGGGAGTCTGTGAACCGCCCCATCAATTAAGTATTAGGAATAAAAATAGGTTTCGCCCCTATTTATATTGAGGATTAGTATCCTTTACATAAAATATTCAGGCAAGCCGATAATCACCTTTCC
>JAAYTW010000062.1 GCA_012517955.1 Candidatus Zixiibacteriota bacterium
TCGAACGCATCATAGGTCTTTTTGTGATTTTTTATTTCGTTGATGAAAACCTGTTTAAAATGCGTTTTTAGTCCCGGAAAGTTAGGGTCAACCAATACGATGCCGTATTCGCCGATAAGATGATTAAACAGACGGGCAAACGATTGGGCAATCGAATCGCCGGGTCGATTCAAGTCGCGGATAAATTCGCATAAAGGCTTTTTAAATTCGGATTCTTGAAGCGACTGTTCGAGGTGGTCTAAAACGGGCAAGATATTTTTATCGAATTTTAGATTTGCAATCGGCAATCCCGAATCGGCGTCCGGAGAATTGTAAGATAATCGGATAAACTCTCCCCCGCGTTCAAGGAATCCGGCCGAACTGATTTCGGCGAAATCGTGGTCGTCTGTAGCCATCCAGAAACAAGGGATAACCGGACGGTTCAGCAATTTCTCGTAGCGCAAAGCCAGTTTGACAGCGGACAGGGCTTTATAGATGGTGAGCATCGGCCCAATAAAAATGCCGGTTTGCTGACCGGCGAAAACGCAGAGCGATTGGGGGTCGCCCAACCGCTCGATATTGTCAAGAGTCTGTCGGCTCGAACCAATTGCGCGATTACATCGGCGGAGAATATCGACTAAATCGACACGGGGATAATTCCGCTTTTCGATTTGTTCGGCGACGCGGTCAATCGACTTACTATCGGTAAAACCGCCAGCCAACAGCTCATCCATCCGCCCATTGACATAATCATCGTACAGGCGGGTCACCGCCGACAATTGCGCTAAGCTAACAGGGAATACTGACATTAATCACTTCTATTCCGTCTTATTCCGATTGGTCGGCTTCCTCTTCGACCTCTCTTTGCACGGTTTCATGACCGACTAATTTAGCGGCGATATCATCCAATATGGTATAAACCACCGGCACGACAACGAGAGTCAATAACGTCGAAGAAATCAAACCGCCGATAATCGCGATAGCCATTGGAGCTCGGAATTCCGCGCCGGGGCCAATCCCAAACGCGAGTGGCAACATACCAAAAATCATGGCCAGGGTAGTCATGAGAATCGGGCGCAATCTAACAGGTCCGGCGATAAGTAATGCGTCATGACGGTTTATTCCTTTGCGTCTTTGCTGTTTGGCGTAGTCGATTAATAGAATCGCGTTTTTAGTTACCAGACCCATCAATAACACAATACCGATAAGGGAGACAATAGACAGTTTGGCCTGGACGATAAACATCAACAATAGCGCTCCCACAACAGCCAGAGGTAATGATAACATAATCGCCAGCGGGTCGATAAATGATTCGAATTGAGACGCCAAGAGAAGATAGATAAAGATAATCGCGAGGGCCATCGCCATGAAAATGCTGGCGAACGATTCGCCCATAATTTGGAGCATACCAACCGGTTTGATATCGTATCCCGGTGGGATATTTATTTTGTTCAGGTTGGCCATCAAATAATCGGATATATTGCTGGTAGCATACCCGGTTGCGACATTACAGCCGACCCTGACCTCACGTTGGCGGTTGTACCGACGGATTTCGTTAGGGCTGGATGACCATTTCATTTCGGCGATGTTTCCAACCTCGAACAAATAATTCTCGCCGCCTACTTTTTTCATAGATGGCACTTTTATCCGCGCGATATCATCAATATTCTTTCGGTATTCCGGAGCCAGTTGAAGCCTGATATCGTATTCCTCATTGACATCTTTCAGGCGGGATATTACCACGCCGTCGATAAGATTTCTGATGGTTGTGGCAACGCCGGCAACCGATAGGCCCAAATCGTTGGCCACATCTCTATCCATACTTATCTGGATTTCCGGGCGGGCTTGTTTTTCGGAATTCTGGACATCGACCGCTCCCGGAGCCTGTCGCATGATATCTTCGAATTGAGAGGCAATTAATTTAGTGATATTCAAATCGGGGCCTCTCACGGAATATTCAACCGTCTGGCTGCCTCCGCCTTCGCTGGCCTCGGTGGCGACCTGCGGATTAAAGCCGGCAATAGTGGACAAGTCTTGTCTGACCAACGGGATTAGCTCGAATACGGTTCGTTTTCTTTCAGATTTGGGAGGTAATTTTACCAAAATCGTGCCTTCGTTCACGGGTGTTTGTTCGCCGCCGATGCTGGTAAGAATATGGCTGACTTCGGGGTACATCCTGATTTTTTCCTCGGCAATAGCAGCCAAATTCGCGGTTTCTTCCAGTGATGCATCCGGTCCGGCTTTGAAGGAGATATAAATCTGGTTTTGGTCCTGTTCCGGAGTGAATTCACTGGGAATCATACTCCCCAATCCCAGCGCTCCGATAAATGCCAGGGTGGCGATTATCAAAGTTGCCAGCCGGTGATGAAGTACCCATTCTAATGTTGTTTTATAACGATCATTAAAACCGTTAAAGAAATTGTTCCAGGTTCTTAAAATCCACTTAAGCAGATTACCGGGGAGATAAATCAAGCCTGGCCGATATGGCCCAAGTTCCGGTTCATGTTTCAAGAATCGCGAGGACAACATCGGCGTGAGGGTAAAAGCCACAAACAACGAGATGATAACCGCTCCGGCGACGGTAATTCCGAATTGATAGAAAAACCGGCCA
>JAAYTW010000012.1 GCA_012517955.1 Candidatus Zixiibacteriota bacterium
ATACTCCCGCCTTTTTAATTTCGGCCAAGGCTTTTTTGGAATCTCCAGGGGTAAATTCAAATCCTTTAACGGCATCGACGATAACCACAACCTCGAATTTATCGGCAAGCGCGTCTAAGGCGGTGGCTCGGACGCAATATTCCGTGCCCAGGCCGGCGATAAAAACTCGCGTTATTCCGGCTTTGCGCAATAGGCGCTTGAGGTTGGTTCCCTGAAAACCAGAATATGATTCAAGGTTGAATTTCGTTCCCTTATAGATATGGTTGAGTTTTTCGGTTTTTAGTTGAGGATGCAGTTTCGCGCCCTCCGTATTGGCGATACAGTGAGGGGGCCATGGTCCACCGTAAGTTTTAAATGAGATATGATTTGCCGGATGCCAATCCTGGATAGCGAAAACCACCGCGAAATTGTCGATTAGTTGATTGATTACCGATACAATCTTACAGCTATCAGTGATGGCGATGGTGCCGCCCGGAAAAAAATCATTTTGCAAATCGACGATAACGAGAGCGTCGGTGGTTTTATTGATTTTAAGCATTCCAATTGATTTAACCGATTAAGGGGGGAAGATGTTTCAGTGAAATTGGGGGGTAGTATAGAATGCACAGATAATAATATTTCTGTGCCATCGGGTGTATACTTTGCCAGAGTAAAATCATCCGGAATCGGCATCGGGGCAAAGCTGCTGCTAATTAAATAATATCGCGCTCTCAATAAGGAGGGAGCGATGCGAACAAAAGTGATTATTTTGCTTTTGGTGATGTGTATAATTACGCCGATAACGGTTTTCGCTCGCGATATGATTTACACGAACTGGCATAATCTGGATGGGCCGTATTGGATTTTTAAACCTAAAGCAATATCAATTTCAAGTAGTTACATATACGCATTTGGCGGCGATAAAGATACACAATACAAGATTGTGCCCGATAGTTGTTCACAACTGTCGGGAAAGAATGATACAATAAAGAATCGGCAGATGTGGATATCTGCCGAATACGAAGTGACCCCGCGGTTTTAATGCCTATATATCAACTCTGATGGGCAGCGCATCGGCGGTGATGTAACTTACGGTGTGCGCTACTTCAAATCAATCGGCCCGCAACCGCCGGATAGCTGCTATATGGATTCGGCCGGCACATACTTGTATGTCGCTGGCGATGTAAACGGTAATTGCGAATTCCGGGGTTCTAATATCACGCGGCCTGTCGCATACTTCAAAAGTACAGCGCAATTGGCATATTGCCATTTTTACCCAACGGCGCTGCCGCCGATTTTGTAATAGTTTATAGATTCGATTCGAGTCAGGAGCCTGCTGGCTCCTGACCTGCTTTAGGATGGCCCAATAACTATGTATTCCATAATAATATAGCCGTTCCTGCCGCTATCCGATTTTGGCCTAAACAATTCCAATAATCAGCCGTTACTATCATAAAAAACATTGGAACCATTTGCGGCCTGTTTCGGTATAAGATGCTCAGAAACATTAAGCAAGAGGTGATGAATTGGAAAAACTGGATGATAAGCAGCTATTCGCCAAAATAGCCGCGGACGACGAACAGGCGTTTGGCATATTTATAGATCGATTTAAAAACCGGCTTTTTAATTTTATCGCGCGAATCATCCAGGATAAAGAAACGGCGGAAGATATTCTTCAGGAAACCTTTTTGCGGGTTTATAATCAGCGCAAAAATTATAGTCCCGATTATGCCGTATCTACCTGGGTTTTCACAATCGCCTTGAATCTGGTTCGTTCCGAGCTTCGCAAGAGAAAACTCCGCAAATACATGAGCCTTGATTTCCTTAAAGAGGAAAGCGATGTCGAAATCGCCGATCCACAAAATCCAGAACCCGGGAAACTGAAACCGATACTGGAAAAAGCTATTAAATCGTTACCCGATGAATATCGGACGGCATTTGTTCTTTGCGATATCGAGCGTCTTCCTTACGAGGAAATCGCGGAGATAATGAGGGTGCCGGTTGGAACGGTGAAATCAAGAATCAACCGGGCGCGGTCGATGTTGAGAGAGAAGCTATTACCATATAAGGAGCTAAACTATGAACTGTCGAAAGGTCTCCCGCTGGTTATCGGCTTATATTGAGGGCGACCTGCAACCGTTGCAGAAACGGCGGATGGATGAGCATCTGCAGAATTGCGCCGCCTGCCGAGAAAAACTTTCGGATATAAGCATGATAACCCAGATGTCAGGGGAACTGGAAAAGCTTGAGCCGGGGCCGTTTTTTGCTAACCGCGTTCTTTGTGAGGTGGCGGCGCAAAAACAAAAAAGGTGGTTGCTTCAGGGCTGGCGCCTTAAATTGGCGTTATCGGCGGCTTCATTCGTGGTCGCGGCAATAGTGACATTTATGAACATGTCGCCGTCGCTGATGTCGCCTACAATGATAGCCGATAAACAATCAGGAAACGGTAACGCGGCATCGGCCGATTTTGTTCCCATTTCGGGAAAACTGGCGAGAGCGGGTTTTCCGGTGTCGGATGATATCCTAAAAAGGGATATGGCGCTGGTCGAATCATTGAAATCGGATTCGCAAGCGCTTGATTCGCTGGTGTTGCCAAAGGGATACATTCAGCAAGTTGACCAAAGCCATTAGAGGAAAGGGGGATTAAATATAGGGTTTTTTGATAAAGGGAAACTTTGATAATTGAAAATATTAATAATATTAGATTAACGGATCGGGCACGGTTTCTCATACAGTAATGTTATTTTTTGCCACTCTGTGAAGTTGATTAACGTTCATTAAAAATATTAATCCATATATAATTTGCGGTTAGGACTTTTGTAGCAGTCGCTGATATTATTAATAACTTAGTCATTGATTGTTTTGTCAAGGAAACCGCAATCGATTATCTAAGTGATTGTTATTCAATGGGGTAAAACATCAAAATTTTAGCTCCGTTCGGCATAGAAATTGCAAATATGTTGGTGGGATGTTAGATTTAGGGTTAAAAAGCGGCCGATGGGAGTTGGAAAGGAGCGCTAAGCTTAAAACATTCAAAGGTTTTCTGTTGACTAAGCTTGGTGGTAGATTTATATTATAAAATTAGTAGCTTAATTAAGAAAACAGTGATCTTGAAAAAAACAAGAAATAATTAACAATACACATTAGGAGGATTTTGTGACTCAGAGGAATTTTAAACACCAAAAAGGCTTTACTTTGGTTGAAGTGTTGGTTGTGGTAGTTATTCTTGCTATTTTAGCGGCTATCGCGGTGCCGATTTATTTAAATTATGTGAATGGGGCCCGTTCCGCTGAAGCTCAAGAAGCCATAAGTTCAATATATGCGGCGGCAAAAGTTTTTCATGCCAATACTGGTACTTGGCCGAGCAATGTTCGCCAATTGACCCAGTTGACCCTTGACCAGGTTACTATAAACAGATGGAATTTTACGATTTCGAGCGGCGGCACTGGAATCAACACAATTACCGCTACCTCGACGGGACAGATGCCTGGCGGAGCCGGCAAGACCGTCACTTTCAACGCGCGTACTGGCAAATGGTCTGGGTACGGTATTGATTAAGATTAATCTAAATGCGGCATAATAACTAACATTAAACCTGGAACGGTGGGAATTGGATAATATAGGAGTTGCCAAAGGTGCGGCAGGCACCGATATAAGGAATCTTCACATAGATGACCTGCTTGATTTTACCAGCCAGCAGGGAGCATCGGATCTTCATTTATCGGAAGGGTCGATGCCGGTTATCAGGCTGGATGGTAGACTGGTGAAATTGGATTTGGCGGGGACATCAAGAGAAGAAATCCGGCGGCTGGTGTATGAATCGATGACGCCGGAATTAAAGGCCAAATTCGAATCGCAATTTGAAGTCGATTTTTCGAAAGAACTCAATGATCTTACCAGATTTCGTTGCAACGTCTTCAAGCAAATTCAGGGAGTTGCCGGGTCATATCGCGTAATTCCCGCCGAAATCCGCAGTTTTGAAGAACTTGGTTTGCCCGATGTCTTGAAAAGGTTGGCGTTAATCGAACGCGGCCTGGTGATATTGACAGGTCCAACCGGATCCGGCAAAACCACCTCGTTGGCCACCATGGTCGATTGGATTAATCAGCATAAGGAAGTCCACGTAATAACTATCGAAGATCCGGTGGAGTATTTCCATAGTTCCAGGCATAGTTTGATTAACCAGCGGGAACTCGGTTCGACGACATTATCATTTGCCAATGCGTTGAGAGCGGCTCTTCGCGAAGACCCTGATGTAATCCTGGTGGGCGAAATGCGCGATCTGGAGACGGTTAGCTTGGCGCTGACCGCCGCCGAAACCGGTCACCTGGTATTGACGACATTACATACATCATCGGCGGCCAAGACAATCGACCGTATTATCGACGTATTCCCAGCCGAACAAAAGTCGCAGGTCAGGTCGATGTTGGCCGAATCGATCCAGGCGGTAGTCGCCCAAACTCTTATGCCGCGCAAGGACGGCGGACGAGTGGTCGCGGCCGAGGTGATGATTGCGACGACCGCTATCAGAAACTTGATACGCGAAGACAAGATTTATCAAATTTCGTCGATGATTCAAGCAGGGAGCAAGGTCGGTATGCAATCGCTCGATCAACATCTGTTAACGCTGGTTTCAGAAGGGAAACTTGAGCGGGCGGAGGCTGCCAAGCATGCGGATAATCCTAAGCTTTTCCTGGAGTAGAGATGAAACACCATCTGATGAATGAACGGGGCGTTTTGCTGGTCGAATTGATGGTTGCCGTTTTGTTTATCGCAATTGCCGCATTTGCTTTAACCACCATGATAGAACAGGGACGCATCATGATAAATGAAACCCGTCATCGAATCCAGGTGCTGAACAGGGTTCAATCGCAGATGGAACGGTTGATTTATCTGAAAAATCAAAACAATGGAGAGGTTCCCTTAAGCGAAAATGGTTTCTTTACGGATACTCTTTATATGCGTTATAACAATGATGAAGTAACCGTAATACCCTTGACTGCTGAAATCCGGATGATTCCATCTTCGCAGACCAACAATTCCGGTCGACCACTTTATTATGATATAACCGTGATTTATAGCTGGACGGATATCGCCGGACAACCCTGCGAAGTCGCTTTACGCGGGCTGTATTAAGAGGGAATGGCTATGTGGCTGAAATCGATGTCGACAGGTCGCCGCAACGCGGGCATCAATATTGTCGAAGTAATCGTAACTGCTTTTATCGCGTCGTTTTTTGTAGTCGCGTTGGTGTCGCTATACGTTTATGGTATTCAGATTTATAAGCAAAGCGTCACTCTTAATATGATGTATTCAGACAGCATTGAGCTGTTTCATCGGATTGGAAAGTATTTCCGGACCGCCGATGCGATTTCGCTGTTGGACCCCATTGGTGAAAACGACCGAATCGTGCTTCACATCCCTTCACCCGGAGGCAGTTCGCTTACGGGCGGAGATATAACTTTATATTACGATAGTCATTCGCGGACGCTGAGGATGGATGACGGCAGGCCCGATTCATCTCAATTTAACGTCAAGTTACTTCCGCCGATTTACGTATCGGGCAGGCGAAGGAATCAGACCTATGCCTATAATGTGAAATCGGTCGTATTTGAAGAAGCGCGCGATTTAATTCCAAATCCGACTTTAGATAGTTACAAATTAGTGCGGATGCGTATGGTATTAGAAGATCCCAACGAAGGGGATACGCTGGCGTTGCAGTTTTCGGCCGTAAACCGTAATACGCCGCAAGGGTGATTAGTTGGATTTACATAAAAGATACGAAGGCATGGATATTCCAGGCCGTTTAAAAGACAACAGAGGTTCCGTGTTAATGTGGGCGGTCGTAATGTCGCTTTGCATTATCCTTGTCGGGGCGGCATATCTGATACTTTCCGCCCAATTTCATAAGCTATATTCATGGGATTTGGCTCGTATCGAGAATATATATACGACGAATTCGGGCCTGAAAATAGGTGTCATCAATTTCAGGGATAATCGACCATCCGGGATTAGAGGGACATTTTGGGATGATTATTTTGCAACATCTCGTTATGGATATGGCGCCGCTCCCATAGGAGGAGGAAGCCGGGGGTTAGCGTCATGGGTAAACTATGTGATATGGGGAGTTGGAAATACTGCCAGCGCCGGAGGTGAGTTCGCGTGGCTGGATTCGGTTTCCTATGGATTCGGAGCCGAAACGTTTGCCGATTATCTATGGATTACCAATAGTGAACATGATATGACCACCGGTAACGCGTTATATTGGTGGCAGACCGATACGCTCGATGGCCGGGTTCATTCGAACGACACATTATTTATAACCGCCGGTCAAAGTTATGGGCCGGTGTTCTACAAGAAAGTTACCTCGTGCCAGGATGATACAAAGCCTCCACGAAATACATATAACTATAATCTGGTTTTTAGAGGCGGATTTTTTCCGCGCTCAACAAGAATAGTTTTTCCCGATCAAGCCGATTCGGTTCGCCGTTATGCTCGTGGTGAATGTTTAATTGGCAGTCAAGCGACGGCTCCCAATAAACAATATTATATCAGATTTTTTGATGGCAATACTTTTAGGGTTCTGGAAAGAAATCGCGGTCAGGCTTTCGATACGACATACAATGTTCCGGGGCAGGGATGGCAGGCGCCCGGGGTGACGATAAGACGCCTACCGGCGAACGGGGCGATTTTCGTTTATGGGAAATTATATATAGACGCCCCGAAGAATGTGCCGGGGCGAAGCGATTTGATGGGCATAAACGGCCGGGTGACAATCGCCAGCAGCGATACTATGATAATCCAACGAAATGTATTTTTGGCCTGTTCCGATACCGCCGGTAGAATACCATTGAGCTGTGATGATGCTTTAGGGTTGATTTCGGAAAATTGGCTGTTGATGAGCAGATTTTGTGGAGTTCCAGTTTATCCAAATCGGGGGGCGCTGATAGTTAATGCGGCCATAGCGACATTACGCGGGTCGATGTCGGTGGAAAATATCGATTTGGCCCCCGAATTTAATTCATTATTCATTCATGGATCGATTGCGCAGTTGTACAGGGGAATCATACACCGTGGCTCGCTTGGCAATGGGCATGGTTTTGCTCAAAAAGATTACATTTATGACCAGCGGCTGGCGTTAAACCCGCCGCCGCATTTTATACCCACGGGTACTTATAAGGAATATTATGTTGAATAGCCACTCAGGCTTCTCTTTGAGAAATAAGGAGGATGAATATGGGTATCGTATTCATTAGTGAGCGATTAAAGGACGATCGTGGTTCAGTGCTGATGTGGGCTGTGGTGATGTCGCTGTGCATTATACTAGTTGGGACCGCGTATTTGATGTTAGCGGATACATTCAACGATCTATATATAATGGATTTGGGGCGTATCGAAAACATTTATGTGAAGTATTCCGGTTTAAAAATAGCAATGAACAATTACATCGGTACCCGCCCCTCATCGCCCAACGGCACAACCTATTGGGATAATTATTTCGGTTCATCGAGATATGGTTATGGAATTGATATCCATGGTTCGGGATCTCAGGGGTTGGCCGAATGGTGCGATTATATAATTTGGGGTGTGGGGGAGACATCATCCGGCGGTTTGGTTTGGCGCGATTCGGTATCGTACGGTTATTCGGTGGAGACTTTCGCCGACTATCTTTGGTTGACGAACGACGAACATGAGTATACAACCGGCGATAGTATCCTTTGGTGGACGCCCGATACTCTGGATGGGCGGGTTCATTCAAACGGATATTTATTCATTCATGGCACTCAAAACAGGCCGCTGTTTTTAAAGAAGGTCACTACTTGCATGCCTGATACAAAGCCGCCGCGTTCGACTTATTCAGCCAACTTGGTTTTCAAGGGCGGATTTTATCCGAACGCGAGCAGGATTATATTTCCTGACCAAGCTGACTCGGTTCGACGCTACGCGGTGGGCCAATGGCTGATTGGGCGCCCCGATAGCTCCAATCGCAAGATGTATTATATAAGGTTTTTTAATGGAGACCAGTTTAAGGTGTTGGAAAAACCCAGAAGCTCGGCATTTACTTTTGATACGTCGATGTCCACCCCCGGCGTAGGTTGGAATTCCGTACCTTACCGTGACGTGCCGCTGTCGACCGGTGCCATTTTCGTATATGGCAAGCTATTTGTCGATGCTCCTATTGATGCGGCTCGGGATTACTTGCAGGGATTAGACGGTAGGGTGACGATAGCGGCGAGCGATTCGATTATCGTTTTGCATAATATTCTTTACTCGTGTTCCAATCCCTCGACCGGAAAAGTACCATTGAATTGCAACGATGCTTTGGGATTGATATCGGAGAAGTTTTTGTTGATGAGCAAAAATTGCGGGGCGCCGTTATACCCGCTTCCGGGCGCGTTGAAAGTCAACGCCGGTTTGGTGGCTCTTCGTGGTTCGATGGGGTGCGAGAGCGTGGGAACAGCTCCGGAGTTTAATTCGCTGGTGATTCACGGTTCGATAGCCCAGCTTAATCGAGGGGTTGTTCATCGAGGTTCGGCGGGATATGGGAGCGGTTTTGTTCAAAAGGATTATTTTTACGACGAGCGTTTCACGAAAGACCCGCCGCCGCATTTCGTGCCATCGGGTAATTTGCGCCAGTATTATGTTGAATAATTGGAAAGCTGGCGGTACAGACTTTAGAAGTGAAGTAAGTATTAATAGATAGATTGAAGAGGTGATATGGCAAAATCGGGAGTGGGACTGGATATCGGCAACTTCGCAATCAAGCTCGTTGAGGTTGAAAACGAAGGTGGCAGATACAAGGTCAAAAATTTTTATATCAAAGACCTTTATGGCGAAGGGGAAGAATACGATACCGAAGGGCCGGGTGCAAGCAGGTTATCTACTGCGATTAGGACAGTTTTCAACGCGGTAAAGATAAATCCTAAAAGGGCAAAGAATGTATGCACCGCCATCAGCGGACCATCGGTTTCAATCAAGCAAATTAAATCGATTCCCTTGGCGCCTGAAGAAATGCAATCTTCGCTGTTATTCGAGGCGAGGAAGCACCTTCCGTTGGATGAATCGGAGGCGATTATCGATTATCAGATTTTAAGAGGGGATATGCAATCTCAGGATATGGATATCCTCCTGGTGGCGACGACGAAGAAAGTGTTCGACAGCCATTTGAAGATATTAAATGACGCTGATATCGAACCCAATACAATTGACGGGAACGCTCTGGCGCTGGTTAATAGTTACTATGCGGTTCACGGGCCGCTAACCGGCGAGGAAGCGCTTATCTTTTTAGATATCGGGGCGCGTTATACGAATATCACCATGGTCAGCCAGCATACGATGTTGTTTTCGCGCGATTTGAATTGGGCTGGTTCGAATTTTACTGATGATATCAAAAATACGATGAAAGTCGAATATGCCGAAGCCGAGGCAATCAAGCGTGAAAGAGGAATGGGCGCGCTTCTGGGTGACGGCACTGCGTCAGAAGCCACGGGTATCAGGGTAGCCCGGCGGATGGCGATGGATAATTTAATCGACGAAATCAGGCGTTCCATGCGATATTACACTAAGGAGACCGGTTGCCGCGAATTTCAGAAGATATTACTATGCGGCGGGTCGGCCTCACTGCCCAACCTCAATTCGCATTTGGCCGCGCAATTGAATATAACGGTAGAAATATATAACCCGTTTACCAACTTCATCACTCCGGCCGGACTCGACGATAAACTTGGTCCCCGGATGGCTGTTGCCTGCGGTTTGGCTTTGAGGGGAATGTGATATGTACGGTGTATACTATAAGATAAATTTAAATAAGGCTTCCAACAGGATGGATCAATTCGCCGTTAAACAGCAACGGCGGGTGGTGATGGCAATCGGGACATATTTTTTAGTAATTGCTCTAATTGCCGGCTTCGTGATTTACAAGGCGGTGCAAAACCAGCGGATGATTAAATCCCTCAAGAGCACCTTGGCGCAAATCGACAGCGAAATAGAACGTTTGCAAGCCTCATCGGAATTTCTTTCACCCCAGGACATCTATGCTCTGGCGGAGTTGGCCAACAACAGGCTGACCTGGACCGAGAAACTTGATGTGCTGGGCAGAATATTACCGAAAGAAGTTACGTTGACGGGACTTGATTACGATTACCAGGTGAATTCGTTGACGATTAAGGGCATCACCAAAGTAAGCATGAGGATGAAAGATCTGGATGTAATCAATTCGATAATAGATATAATTAAAGCTGACCCCAATTTTTCTTCGGGGTTTGTAGATATAAAATTCGGCGGCTCCAATAGAGTTAAACGTCAAAACCAAGAACTCATCTCATTCGAGATATACTGTTTGGTGGGGTAGGTTTGGAAATGAAAAGAAATTTAATAGTTGGTGTAATTCTACTGGTTCTGCTGGCGGGTTTTTGGTTATTCTACGATAACATTCTAATCAAACAGCCGAAAACAATCACGAGCCTGCAAACCGATATAGCCGACAAACAGCGGCAGTTGCTTTCGGCTCAAATTATTTCAAGAAATCTTCAGAACGTCAACGAGTTAATCCATAACAACCTGGTTGATTCGCCGGATGATTCGCTGGCAAAGCCGGCTAATATGGCTTTCCTGCAATACCTTACCGAGCTCATGGACAAGTACGACATAATTTTGGTATCGATAAAGCCCATGGAAGTTATCAAGCGGGAAGAGCAAAAAGTGGACCAGTGGGTATCGTCGTTTGACAAGCCGGTTATCGATACCACGAAGGATTTCATTGAGACGCCTTACTCGTTATCGATTCTCGCCAGCTATATACAGCTCGGCCAGTTTTTTCAAGAATTAGAGAAAACGCCGCGATTGATAAAAATCGTAAGGTTCCAGCTGGAGAATCCGATAGATTTGACTTCGGTTTCAGATGACATATCCGGTAAAAGCGACCAACGCCGGGTGAATATCGATTTACATACACTGACAATTGTGAAAGCGAGATATAAAAGTGGACAAAACCAGTATAATTAGAGCATTAGCCTTTTTATTGGGCGTGGCCCTGTTCTTGCTTGTCGTCTGGGGCGCTTTTAGAGCGGTGAGCGACAGTCGCGAAATAAAAAAGAATCAGGAGAACGATGCTGCCACTCTTGACGCCGACACATCGCTGGCGCTGGTTATCGACGCGCTTGAAGACAATTGGAGAAAAAGAGTGGATTATCGTTTTGGGGTGGCTCAAGATCCGCTCAACATGAGCCGGACAATTATCGGCTATACATATAATCGAGCCGGTTTTAGAGAGATGGAAGAAGACACGGAATTCAGATTGTCGGCTACAGTAATCGACGATAATCCCAAGGCGATTATTAAATATCAGGGCAAAAGCCACGTCGTCAAGACGGGCGATTTAATCGGTGATGGTTATTACGTTCAAAGAATCGGCGCCAAATCGGCGGTTTTGATAAAAGGTGGACAAACCATCTATCTTGAAAATAAAGCCTTACCGGCGCCTCCGGATGAGATGGTGCCTGTTAACGAAGGTCAAGAACAATATTAATTTTCACATACCTTAATTGGGAGGATGTTTTGAGAGGTTTATCGAGGTTTCGTTGTATCGTTTGGGTGAGTTTCCTCGTTGCAATTATGGTTTGCGGCGGAGCATTTGGGCAATCGCAAAATAACGACAATCGGAATATATCCCCAACGCTTAAGGGTGGCTTGGCCAAAACGGTTACGCTTGACGCGGATGACGCATTTTTACCGTCGATACTTAGTATTCTTGCCGAGAAATCGGGCTTCAATATAGTTACGGGTCCGGGGGTTAATCGGCAAGAGCGGATTTCAGTTCATTTGAAAGATACGCCTATCGAAGAGGCGATTAACCTTGTTGTCAGGGCGGCCGGATTATCATACGAAATAGTCGGCAACTCATTTCTGGTGGCCGAGGCGGAAGCGCTTGCCAATGAGGTGGGGCTTTCGGCCTATGTTTATGACCTGCAATTTGCCAATGCCGCGGAGATAAGCGGAATGTTAAGCGGCATGAGCAAGAATATCCAAGTGGATACTGCGGGAAACAGAGTTCTAGTGCTGACATCGCCAAAAGTAGCGTCCGAAATCACCGATATCATCAAGAGAGTCGACCAACCGCCGATGCAGGTTTTATTGGAGGCACGGCTCATCGAAGTCGCCACGGATGACCTTGATGAATATGGAATCGATTGGGAAAAATTGTCTCATGTCACGACAATTATAGCCGAATCGCCGCTTAATGAAGATGGTTCCAGCCGGGCGCCGAATGAGAACGATTTTGGAGGCCAGCTACCGGATTTTGAAAAACTCCCCGAAAAATATAAATTTGAAAAGATTCAGGGATTTGATAATGTAGGGCAGTTTTCGCGTCAGTTATCGGCTTTTGACATCACCCTGGATTTTTTGGTCAAAAGGAATAAAGCCAAGGTGTTGGCGAATACGAAGTTGACGACTATCAATAATCGCCAGGCGAATATATTAATCGGCGAAACCGTGCGCTGGGTCGTGCTTAATCAATTAAACGCGCTCGAACAAAAAGAAGAAGTCGGTATAAAATTGAATATCACGCCTTCGATAAACACGAACGGCTACATCACCACGAAAGTCGAACCGGAAGTATCATCAATAATAGAATTGGTGGCGGGGTTATATCCGCATAAGAAAGTCAGAACCGCCAGCACGACGGTATTGGTAAAAGACGGACAGAAGATATTTATCGGCGGGTTGTTGTCGGTCGATGACGCCAAAACGGTTTTTCGGATGCCGATACTTTCCGATATTCCACTTATAGGAAAGCTTTTTACTCACACATACTATCAGACTAAAAAAACTGATTTGATTATTGAGGTAACTCCGAGGATTATTAGACCCGAGATGAGCCTATCTGATTCGCGGAATTTCACCAATGACGGTTACCAGATTTTGGATGCCGGGGCTCAAACGGAAATAAAAAGTTCTGATCCGGACATAAGAGAGATGGAGAATGTAAGGAGTCTCCAGAAGGAAATTCGGGATTTTCAGGATGAGGCGGTGAAGCCGGGGGTACAGAAAAAACAATGAAAATTATAAAAATAAGGAGGAATTCGTGAAAACCTTCGTAAAAATAACAGCAGTGGTGCCTTTTATTTTGGCGGCGCTGTTACTGGCGATGACATTTAACACCGCTTGCGACAATCGTAATCCTGTCAATACGGCGAAAACGGGATCATCGAAAGTCAGTAATATCAATATTTCATTTAATCCCGAGCAAGTTATAGTCAATCAGCCTAATGTAAGCGCTGAAATCATGGTTTCAATTCAGATTACAGATTCCCGGGGAAAAGGAATCGATTCGCTTGAAAAATCGATTGATTTGAGGGTAATCCCCAACGCCGGTATTGTCAGCGCCATTGAGACTACATCGACAATCGGTTTATACCAGACGACTTATTGGAGCGCTCCTGGTTACACGGGAGAACTACAGTTCGTCCTGACGGTTGGCGGGAAATCGGTGACTGATACCATCAATATAATTTATCAGCCTGTCGGGGTGGCCAGCGAAATTTCGATGAATATCACTCCGTCGCCTTTGGTCGTGCATTCGCCGTTTAAATCGGATACGGCGACAATCGATATTTGGGTAAGGGATGAAAACGGCGCTGGTTTGGATAGCGTCGCGGTCGTTGTAAGCAGAACCCCGAACTACGGTACTGTCGTTCAGGGAAACCCGACAATAAGCGGTTATACCCAAGCTTTATATATTACCGACCCCGGCCAGCCTAACACCGTGGTAATTAGGGCCACTGCTGGCGGAGCGACTATTACCAATACACTGGTAGTATTTACGCAATTTGGAGGCGAAATCGGCCAGATGTCGGTGGTATTGGCAAAACCGAGTCTTGTAGCCGGCGGCAACGATTCAACAAGCGTGGTTGTATCCGTATTGGACACTACCAATTCTCCAATCAGCGATAATACGACGATATTCCTTTCGACGGTGGGTTCGACGCCGCATCACGGGCTTGTGACGCCAAATTCGGCGCCGACCAATGGCGGTATGGCTGAATTCTGGTTAAAATCCCCCGCGACTTTAGATTCATCTTTAGTGGTGGAAGTTGACACCTTGAAGGCTTGGGGAATAAGCATTTCAGGAGAAACAACATACGCGACTTCCTACGCGACTTACATACCAGGTTCGCCCGCGTCAATGACCATATTTATCGAGCCTGTTCCCATGATTGCCGGTTCGGGAACCGCCCAGGTCATTCCTGTCAGGGTTCTTGATTCCAACGGAAACAGCGTTATTAATGGAACGCAAGTCCAGTTCAGGAAACAGCTTCCTTTATCCAGTATTACCAGTCTCACAATTACCAATCATGGTATAGCAAACGGCATATATACCGTAGGAACAGGGGCAGGCACCGATTTTATCAAGGCTTTTATTCCAAAACCATCAAGCAACGATACGCTTTGGTCTAATACTGTACCATTGGTCGTAAGATCATCACAGGCAAGCAATATTACATTATCGGCATCCAACCCAACAATTCAGATAGGCGGCATAGCGACGCAGATAATCGCCACTTTACGCGACGAAAACGGGAATGCTTTAAGCGACGGTTACCCGGTTCGTTTCCAGATTACAGCATCACCGAGCCTGCAAGGACCCTATGGGCCGTCGTTTTTGCACGTGCCCACGGCTGATACTATAACTTTGACCGTTGTTGATTCGACGGATGTCAATGGGCAAGCCGCAGTCGCGCTATTCTCGGGAACCGTGGCCGGCACCGTAAAAATCAAAGTTACGGCCATGAACAATATAAACGTATTCAAGGAAAAAACGGTTGTAGTTATTACCTCCGGTCCGCCGGCCAGAGTAATGATTTCGCCGATTTCGAATGTTACTCCTGTAGGGGAAGTCTTAGTGGGCGGAGTAACCGCCATGGTCATCGATTCATTCACCAATCCCGTTGAATACAACACGGCTGTGCATTTTCAAGTAATTCCCGATTCGGTAGCGATGGTAACCGGTGATGCTTACACCGGCGGAATAGTATTTGATCCTGATTCGGGAACGGTCGAAACTATTGGCGTGCCTGGGTTGGCTTTTGGCCAAATAACCTACACTTGTAACCGGACTTTTGATACGGTTAGAGTACTGGCGCAGTCAGGAGCGATGGTTGATACGAGTCAGGCATTGATATTGAAAATATATGAAACTGGTGCCCGCTGCGCGGTAACAGCGAACCCGGCTTCTCTATTTTTGCCTAGCACCACCGCTTGGGATACATCTGATATTTCATGTCAGTTGCTGGATGGAATCGGCTGCGCTATCGCAAATGGTATAATTATATTCTCGGCTCTTGAAGCGGGCGAAATTGCCGGGCAATCGATTGATACAACCAACCGGGATGGTTGGGCTTTCGCCAAGTTTAGAATACGCGGAGATATGATTCCGCAAGTACCGCCGAATACGCCGGAGGTTGCGGCCAAGGTCCAAGCAGTGTTGCAGGGATATCCGAATATTAAGGGAGAGGCCACAATCACATGTCGCAGGGCGGGGTTATAAAGGAGCTGAATTGAGATATGCAGTTGCTTGGAGAAATACTTGTTAAAGAAAAGATTATCTCGGAAAAAGATCTGGAATCTGCCCTAAAAAAGCAGAAAGAATATGGTAAAAGATTAGGCGAGGTTTTACTCGCGGAGGGTTATATCACGGACGAAAACCTCGCCAGGGCTATCTCCAAGCAGCTTCATTTGAAGCTGGTAGGCCCTGAAGACCTCATAAAAATCGAAAAAGAAGCTCTGGAATATATTCCGGAGTTTTTCGCCAGAGAATACCATTGTATTGCCCGTCATTTGGAGGATGGGGCGCTGGAAGTGGTGATGGTTGATCCTGAAGATATTGTCGTCATCGATAATCTTCAAAAAATCACATCGTTGAAAATAATTCCTCTGATAGGGGCTCAGAGCATTATTGACGAGGCGATAGAACGGCATTACAAGGAACTGCGCACGACCGGGGAGGTAACAGCGGCGCTATCCGGGATGGATTTTATCGCAACCGGCGAAAGCGGCGAGCTTGATGATATTGACGTAAACGAGCTAAAGAAGGAATTGGATGAGGCGCCGATTGTTAAATTGGTGAATCTCATTCTTTCTGAAGCAATCAAGAACCGAGCCACAGATATTCATATTGAACCGCTTTTTGACGCGGTGTTGGTGCGTTATCGTATTGATGGCGCTCTTCAGGATATAATGACCGCCCCCAAAAAATCGGCTAACGGGTTGATTTCGCGTTTGAAAATCATGGCTGATTTAAATATCGCCGAAAGGCGGTTACCTCAGGACGGGCGCATTTCATTGAAGATGCCGGAAAAAGAAGTCGATATCAGAGTCTCGATATTACCCACGGTTAAGGGCGAAAAAGTAGTACTTCGCTTACTGGATAAAAAGGGATTCGCCTTTACGTTGCCATCGCTGGGTTTTGAGCCGGCGATGCTGGAAATTTTCCGAAAATGGATTACGATGCCTTACGGGATGATTATCGTTTCGGGGCCTACCGGCAGCGGTAAATCGACCACTCTGCACGCGGCGATTAAAGAGGTTCAGTGCGAAGAAGACAATATCGTAACGGTCGAAGACCCCGTTGAATATCAAATCGATAGAATCGCCCAAGTGGCCACCAATGATAAAATTGGATTAACGTTTGGTGGATCTCTTCGCAGTATTCTGCGTCAGGATCCTGACAAGATTTTAATCGGGGAAATCAGGGACCAAGAGACGGCTGACATCGCGATAAAATTCGCGCTGACAGGCCATCTGGTCTTTACGACTCTCCATGCCAACGATGCGCCATCGACGATAACCAGGTTGCTTGATATCGGCGTACCCAGATTTTTAGTGGGCTCGACTTTGAATCTCGTGATGGCCCAGCGCCTGGTGAGGACTTTGTGTTCCGCTTGCAAGGAGGAGTACACTCCCGACAAGTCAATCGCCGACAGACTCAAAATCGACTATTCTCGACTGGCTGATAGGAAGCTTTATCGAGCGCGGGGATGTGTCAGATGTCGCAATACAGGGTATTTCGGCAGAACCGGGCTCTTTGAGCTTCTGGAAGTGAAACTTCCCATACGCAAGCTGATTTACGAGAATAAAGATCAAGATGATATCAGATTCGCCGCGATTGATCAGGGGATGATTACTCTTCGCGAAGCTGGAATTTTAAAAGCCATTTCCGGTCAAACATCGATAGAGGAAGTATTAAGGACAACCGTAGATGAAGAATAAACAGGTTCGTCTGATAAGCAGTCAGGATAATTATGGCAACGTTTAACTATGTGGCAAAAGATTCCAAGGGGCATAAGCATGAGGGCACTATAAGCGCTTCATCGCTCGATGGAGCTTTGAATAAGTTGAGGGAAAGCGGCCAAACCGTTATCTCGGTTGTTGAAGCCGGTTCGGCCCAATCAGGGTCTCGCGGCAGCCTTATAAACGCGATATCGCTTTATATTTATAAGAAAAGGACGGCGGTACCTTTGACCAGCTTGGTGTTTTTTACCAGGCAGTTGGCAACCATGTTTTCGGCCGGTTTAACTATCGAGAAGGCGCTTGGCAATATTTTATATGAAGAGGGCAATCGCAAATTCAAGAAAGTGGTTGCTGAACTTTTAAACGACGTAAAAAAGGGTTTTTCGTTATCTGACGCCCTGGAACGCCATCCCGGGGTATTTTCGCCTTTGTTTGTGGCGTTGGTGAAATCGGGGGAAGTCTCCGGTTCGTTATCGACGGTTTTGGATGAACTTGCCGATTATCTTGAATTTGTTCACGATACGCGAAGAAAAGTGATTTCGGCGATGTCTTATCCGGCTTTTGTCGTCGTCATCATGTTCGGCTTGGCTGTGGCGTTGATAGTCAAAATTGTACCGATGTTCCAGGAAGTATATCAGAGATTCGGAGCGGAATTGCCGTTGCCCACGCAAATGTTGATTAAAGTATCGGAGGGAATCCGCGCCAATTTCCTGATTTCGCTTATCGGTTTTATCGTTTTCATTTCGCTTATCATAATCACCAACCTGACCTATACAGGGAAGTATATTTTCGATAAGATGAAACTATCGACACCGGTATTTAAAAATATGATTATCGATTCGACCATGAGCAAAATGGCGCGCACGTTCGGTATGCTTTTAGGCGCAGGTGTTCCGGTGGTTGAGACGATGGGTTTGGTTCATCGGGTGGTGGATAATATTCATTATAAAAACGCGATAAAAGAGGCGACGCAATTTGTAAAGGATGGTTACTCCATAGCGGCATCCTTGAAAAAAACAGAAGCATTTCCTCACACGCTCCTTTCCCTGGCGGCGACCGGCGAAGAGACCGGGGAAATGGAGAAAATGTTGACCAAGGCGGCCGATTTTTATGATAAGCAACTTGAGGCCGTAATCGGCAGATTAACGTCTCTGATAGAACCGATGTTGATTGTGCTTATTGCTTTGGTAATCGGGACTATCGTTATCGTTATTTACTTGCCCATATTCAACTTCGGTATGGCCTTAAAGAAAGGTCTGAAATAACGAATTCGCGGCAGACGTACAGCCGCTCCCGCCGGGGCGGCTTTTTTTATTGCTTAAACAAGTATTTTTATCATAATTGTCCCGTATTATTATGGAAAAACGCTGGAAAAATTCTGTAAGAGGAATAATATTATATTTTTAGGACGTTATATAAAATGATGAGGAAGCTGCTTAAAATATCATTGTTTGGCGTCCTGGCGGTGATTTTTACGATAGGGGTGGTAACGGGTATTTATTTTTGGACGCCCCTGCCCGAGCAGCAATTAAACCAGTGGGTCGGATATTACCTATCGGCAAGCACCGGTTATCGGATTACGTTCGGAAAAATAAATCGGGATTTATGGAATAAAGTCGAATTGGACGATATCGCCATTACTTTCGAATCGGAAAATCAAATAATCCCAATAGCCAATATTAGACATTTCGAAACCAATTATTCAATTAAAGGGTTGCTGGCCCGCAAAATTAATTTAAGCGGCCTGGCGATTTCGGGCGTATCGTTGAATGTTCCATTCGACGAGAATAAACATTTAGCTATTCCCAAAAAGGCCCGAAAAACAACGGATATAGAAAAGCCCTCCCGTATTCCATCGATAATCATAGATGATTATAGAATCGACAGCGTTAAAATCAATTTAAGTTTTAAAAATAATCCCCGTTCATTGGAGCTACGGATTTTGAAAGGCTCAATTAAAGCGGGCGATTCGGGGCTTTCGGCGGTAATAGATTCGTTGCGGTTATATTACCCAGACGCGAGCTTGAGAATTGATAGTTGCGCGGGTGATTTTAAATATGCCAATGGCGAATTCGATATCAATGAATTCGGTTTGAAAACGGACTCGTCGCGGATATCATTGAGCGGAAATATCCACAATCTAAAATCGCCTGAATTTCGGTTGACATACGGTTTTGCCCCATTAAAGTTGGATGAGATTGCATCGCTGACCGGTGTTAAACTCAGCGGCGAGGCCTCAATAGAAGGCGAGATAGTCGGGGGCGGCCATGAATTCGCGGGGGACGCTGACGGTGATATGGTGTTGTTTAACTACCATATCCGGGATTTCCGAACAAAGTATCACTATAAGGACAAGCGAATTGATTTTACAAATTTCGCGGGCCTGGTTTTTGAATCGCCTTTAGATGGGGACGGTTTTTTGGATTTCAATCCCAATCCCGCCCAGTATGGTTATCGCGGCACGGTGACTGAATTGAATCTTCAAAATATAGGAATATCGCTGTACAGCTTGTTCACCGGGGATATTACTTTAAACGGCCAAGGCCTATCCGAAAAAAATATGGCGATGCAGATAGATATGCATCTGAATAAAGCCGACATCGATATTTATCATTTTCACGAGGCTGTCGGTAAAATTGAATTTGATATGCATAAGCTTGTGTTTTATCCGAATTTTAGGGCGCGTTATAAAGATACATGGTTAAATTATAGCGGGTATCTTGAATATAACGGCCAAATAGCTATCGAGGGAGATATCGATTTAGCCAACTTGGCCAATTTTCAAAATCAGTTTTTTATCACCGATTTAGACGGTAGGGGTAAAGCGCATGTGGTAGTAAGCGGACCGACACTCGATTTTACCGTGGCGGGTGATTTTGAATCGGATTCGTGTAGATTTTATGGTTTGACCAGTAAAGATTGTAAAATTAAATTGAACCTAAGCACTTTTATTTCTCATCAGACAGGAACGGTCAGCGGAACAATAAAAGCGGGGGATTTATATACGATACCGTTGGATACATCATATTTTACCGTTTCGGTCGCCGGCGATAAATATTTCCTTGATAGAGTGTTTTGTCGAAACGAAAACAATATCATGGAATTTTCGGGGTTGGTGGATAACACTATGATGCCGCCCGCCTTCATAGTCGATACGATGCGGACGATTCTCTGGGACGATACGGTCTATTCCGCCAATCCGATGAAGATGGAAATCGACTCGACTTTAGTCAGATTCAGCGATTTTGCGCTCGCCTATAAAGGCGGCAGGGCTGAAATGACCGGCACGATTACCTGCGAAAATGAGATGGCATTAAACCTGAAGGCGGATGGGTTCGAGATTTCCCCCATTATGAAATATTTTGGCTTTAATCGAAAGTTGACGGGGGTGCTTTCTGGTCGGATGGCGGTGACGGGCGATTTCGATTTTCCGGTTATCAACAGCGATTTTTCTATCGATGGTTTCG
>JAAYTW010000063.1 GCA_012517955.1 Candidatus Zixiibacteriota bacterium
ATATAGGGCGCGCTGGCTCTCCGCAAGATATCGTTCCAGCTTGAGCGGACTATCCAAACCGTAACCGTTCACCAAAGGATTGATTGTTTGATAGCCGTAATTTTCCACGATTTCGCGGCAGGATTCGGTTTTCCGCATGTAAATAAGATAGTAATCATCGAAATACACCAGCGACCAGAGACTATCGACAGATAACTGATTGCGAATATCGCCCAGCCCCGGCGGCATCGGCAAAACCGCCGCGGTGACATTAAGCTGGTCAAGCACATTTAACGCGCCGACCCCGCCGCCAACGACTTTGCGATAGTTTTCTATCTGGGCCTCGCCGTAAACATCCAGACGCCCGTCGACAAACACTCTCCAGCGGGGATAGCCCGTCCAGATAAGGTAGCCGCCATCGGACAGGATATTGAGGATATTGCCCGAGTAGTTGACTTTGTTGAGAAACGCGGCCGCATCGATTGGAAAAGCGCTGGTTCTAATTCCGGAATCGAACAATTTGTAATCGCGGCGATCATCGCGAACTTGATAGTTGAATATCAGAACAAACAGGGCGATTATCCAGGCGAACGAAAGCAAGGCAATTGCCGGTTTTTGCCATAAGGATCCACCATGTTCCGGCGGGTCGTAGCCTGCAAGGCGTAACCTGCCGGCTGTAAATGGAATCGCCAAAATCGCGAACGCCAGCACGATAACCAGATTCTGGATATTACGCATCGCAAGCCAGGCGGATATGGCCACGCCGACAACCATCAGCGATATATCGGGGCGGCGTTTGAGATGATAAAATGCGGCCGCTAACGAACCAACGCTGGCCAATCCCAAAATCCCCAGCGCCAGCCATTCGCGCCGCCCTAAATAGATGGGCGATACCCATTCGCTAATCGTGCTTTTGAAAGTCGGGTTGCCGGCAATCGCGATTGTGTAGGTGTAGATTTCGTAGCCGTTGGGGTTCACCAAACATATCAACGATGCCAAAACCGCCGGATATAGCGATTGCTTGATTCGAACCAGCATCGGATCGGGCGATTCGCCGGGCAGGAAGAGTTCTTTGAGCACGACTATCCAGTAAATCCCCAACCCCAGGATAAATCCGGCGTGGATATTAGCCCAGAGTAAGAATAACGCCGGGATAATAAACCATCGCTGAATTTTGACAGCTTTGGCCGATTGGTTTTGCCCGAACAGCAGATAACATAGTATTGCTAAAAACAAAAACGTGAACACGTGCGGCCGGGGGTACATCATGTAGGACATCCCGGCAACCGCGAACATAGCGATTGCCGCACATATGGCTGCCGAAATTCCGCGCTGTCGCCCGAACCGGAAAATCAAATAGGCGATTGCCGCCGATGTGGCCGCTTTGAATGCTATAAGAAGCGTTAATCCGCCGAGCTTATAGAGGAGATAGAATAGGACTTCCGCCAGCCATTCGTGGGTTACCCAACGGCTACCGGCGGCGGTGAATGAAAACGGGTCTGTCGATGGGATCCCGTGGGCGAGGATGTATTCGCCGGTTTTCAGATGCCACCAAACATCGGAATCGGTGATTTTGAAAAAGGCGATTATGAATGACAGCGCCAGCAGGATACCGAGGAAAACGTAATTGGTCGCTTTCGAATCGATATACTCATTGAGCTTGCGAAATATCTGGGGCATACTATATTTAGAATATCGGGAAATTGGCTCAAAGTCAATGGGATAAAAGCTTTATTCTTACCCGGTGGCTTTGCAGACTTAAAGCCAAACATAACCTCGCAATGGCATAGAATTTTGGGAATTTTCCACAACATTTTCCTTGACTATTAGACCGTATTTTTATTGTTTCGAGCATTATAAATATTTCGTGAAAAAAGGTGCAACCTCTGAAGACACTATCTTTATTGACAGATAAGGAACAATTAACCAACCTCAACCAACCCATACAGGATTCCCCACCGGGTTATCCTGCAAATTGTCAAGGAGAAATGACATGAAAAAAGAAGTTGCCGAATTCATGGAGCAGGTAATTGCCAAAAACCCTGGCGAAAAAGAGTTCCATCAGGCGGTGCAAGAGGTCGTTGAATCCCTCTGGCCGGTGCTTGAGCGTCACCCTGTTTATCGCGAAGCAAAAATTATGGAACGGATTGTCGAACCCGAAAGGGTAATCCTGTTCCGGGTGCCTTGGGTAGACGATAACGGGCAAGTACAGGTCAATAAAGGGTACCGCGTGGAGTTCAACAGCGCTATCGGTCCTTACAAAGGCGGTTTACGTTTCCACCCGACCGTGAATCTCGGTATACTCAAATTTTTGGGCTTCGAGCAGGTGTTCAAAAACAGTTTGACCACATTGCCGATGGGCGGCGGCAAAGGGGGATCCAATTTCGACCCTAAAGGTAAATCCGACATGGAAGTTATGAGGTTCTGCCAAAGTTTCATGACAGAGCTCTGCAAACATATCGGCCCCGACACTGATGTTCCGGCCGGCGACATCGGCGTCGGCGGACGCGAAATCGGCTACATGTTCGGCCAATATAAGAGAATCCGCAATGAATTTACCGGTGTGTTGACAGGAAAAGGGCTTAATTGGGGCGGAAGCTTGATTCGTCCGGAGGCCACCGGCTACGGTTGTGTCTATTTTGCTGAGGAAATGTTAAAAACCAGAGGCATGTCTATTTCAGGAAAGAAAGTGTCCATATCCGGTTCGGGGAACGTCGCTCAGTATGCTACCGAGAAAGTCAACCAGCTCGGCGGCAAAGTTGTGACTTTATCTGATTCTAACGGCTATATTTATGACAAAGACGGCATAACCCCCGAAAAATTGGCCTGGGTGATGGAGCTTAAAAATATCAAACGCGGCCGTATCAAAGAATACGCCGATAAATTTAAATGCGAATATCACGAAGGTACCGGTATCTGGAACGTGCCTGTAGATGTTGCCTTGCCCTGTGCCACTCAAAATGAGCTAAACGGCGATGACGCCAAGACCTTGGTGAAAAACGGTTGTATAGCTGTATCCGAAGGGGCCAATATGCCGTCCACCCCCGAAGCTGTCGATGTTTTCTTGAACAATAAAGTTTTATACGGCTTGGGCAAAGCCGCCAATGCGGGCGGCGTGGCCACTTCGGGCCTGGAAATGTCGCAAAACAGCATGCGTATGTCATGGAGCCGCGAAGAAGTCGATCAAAAATTACACGGCATCATGGTCAAAATCCATAAAACTTGCGTCGAAACCGCCGCTGAATATGGCCAACCGGGCAATTATGTGGTCGGCGCCAATATTGCTGGTTTTCTTAAGGTTGCCAACGCAATGTTGGATCAGGGTGTAGTGTAATCGAGTTCCTTTCGTGAGGCGGTTAATCCCCCTCATGGCGATACAAGATTATACTATATCTTTCTTAGAGTACAATTAGACTGCCGACAGATTAATCTGTCGGCAGTCTTTATTTATCAAAATGAACATCGAAATGGGCTAATTAAATAAAAAACAAAAGGGCGTCTGAAAAGCGCCCTCTTGTATTTAGGCTGGAGATTATCCAGCGGCTTTTATTTATCAATTAAGATGGTAATTTACTGGTTGTTATAAGCGACCATTAAAACGATATCGTTTGTATAGGCGCCTGCCTTTTGATTTGACGATGGATTAACTTTTCCGCCCAGATAAATTCGGGTATTGGTCGCGCCAATTGTAGCGCCGGCCGGTAAAATATACGGGTTCTGGTCAACCCAGCCATCAGCCGCGACGACTGTGGAAGGAGTCGCGCCGTTGGTATCGACTGCGGCATCCGTAGCTCTAAAAACTATTGGCATTCTGTCTGAATCATCAGCAAGGTTGATGTATTCCGGAAGAATAAGCTGAAGATTGATTCCGGCCCCGTGTTCGCCGGTGATTGTGAAAATGGCCGCCGAATCGTCATTGGTACGGGCGATAGTCTTTGGAACCCCCTGAAACACTTCGCCGAAATCCAAAACTTGGGTCGCGGTTACCACTATTAATGGCAATACCGTAGCTTGAGCCTGTCCCCTGGCCACATCCTGCCCGAAACTGAAATTAAATATCGACAATAAAAACATGCCGGTCAACAGCGCTACGGACAACATCCTGTGATTTACTTTTCTGGTTTTCATTGAACCCTCCGGATTATTATTGCTATTTATTCATATTTCTATCTTTACAATGGGAAAATCGACCGATAAATTTTACAACTTACAACTGGGCTAAAATTGCCCTATATGGCTATTTCAATTTGAAACGGTGCAGTACGGCTGGTTGTTAATTGCCTGTATAGGCAACCGTCAAAGTTATGGTTGCCGAATAATTGCCCGGTTTTTGCATCAACCCGGGAACAACCGTTGCTCCCAACCAGATAGTCAGGCCGGTGGAGCCTAATCTGTAAGTCAATGTTTGCCTGGGGTTTAAGTTATCATTTCCCGGGCTCGATTGATTGGGGGTGGCGCTGGAATCCATGGCGCAATCAGTGGTCGAATATTGAATCGCCATTGTACTTCCGGAAGAATACATATAAGTCGGCAAGGTAAAATCGATTGTTATTTCGGCGTTCGGCGTTCCGGTTATAAAGAATTCGGCGGCTTCGCCGGCGCTGTATTTTGATATTGATTTTGGGACCCCAGGAAATACCGGTCCGAATTCAAGATTATTATTGACCGTGATATCCTGGGCGCTTCCGCTCCCGAACAGTATAATACAAAGCGTTACCGCGGCCCAAATTATAAAAAAGACTTCTCCCGACAATTTCCTGCAACATACCATACCGGCGGAATTTTATCTCATATCGTCGCAAATGTCAAAAACAATCAACCGCTGCCGGTTTAGTTGCCGGTATAAGTCGCCGTAAGAATAATTTCCCCGACATAGGTTCCGCCCGCTTGTGTCCTTGTTGGGAACACCGTTCCCCCCAACCAAACAATCATCGAACCATCCCACCCAAGGTTTCTGGTAGATATCGTATAGGGATTAAGCACGCCCGCAGGTGCCGTTTGTCCGGCGCCAAATCCGTCATCATAAGAGGCATCGGCAATGGTGAACCCTATTTTCATCGCCGATGAACCGCGCACCGAACGCAACGAATCCGGCAAATCGAATTTCAGCGTGATTTCCGCCCTAGGGTTGCCGGTGATAATCCATTCGCCTGCATGTCCGATTGCTGTTTTATCAACCGATTTGCGCACATCTGGAAGCACATAATCGAAATCCAGGTTGTTTGACCCGATTATGGTCATACTTGGAAGTACCGTTGCCACCGCCCTAATCATGGCGCTTTCCTGCGCCACCGATGAAGATACCCCCGCCATCAGAAGACAGATCGCAACACAGCTAAAGATCACGTTTTTGCGAAACATAATCCCCTCCGTAAAAAAGGTTATAGGTTATTTTTGTTGATATAATGCAATTAAAATGCCATGCCCCTGACAGGGTGATAACTTGATATTTAACAAAACCTTATGACCTGTTTTCGCAAGGGTTGGAAAACGATATAGGCACGATATTATGGGGAATTCCCTATATATAATGCGGATGCGTCAATATATCAAACGGCCATTATTATGGGTTATTTTCTACGATAATCGGGTGGCCGGTTGAAAAATCGATTTCGATAAAGCTGATACCATTTTCCCGCAGATGATTCTTCTCCTTTTCCAAATCGGGCGGGTCTTCAGCATATTCATTTTTTTCTATCAAGCGGGGAGAGAAACCATAGCGATAATGAAAAGCGCTTCCCAACCTGGCCCGGCCGGGAACATTATCGAAAAGCATATATTCGTATCGGGCCCAATCAATATGAAGCGAATCTAATTGGCCAAGCAGGTTGGTCACGGTCGCCTGCGTTATTCTGTAGTAGTTTATCGTAAGCGCGGTCGCCGCGATTTGCCCGATAAAATATAAAATCAAAATCATCAAGATAGTGTTGCGCGTGAATCCCTTCGCCTTGCTCAGCACACGCATTATCAAGGAGGCGGCCAAAATCGCCACCCCTATTGAGGGAATATACGCTAATTTTGTGCTTATCTTTCTGTTAAAGAAAATAGCCGGAATGAGGGATATCAAGGTAAAAACCAGGATTTTTTTCTGAATCTTATCGCCCTTTATGAATAAATAAATAATTATTGAAAATGCGACTGCTGATATAAAAAGGTCAAGCGATTTTAAATATGGGAGAATCTCAGGAAAATGGGTTTTGATAAACGGCGCTATGTATGGGTGATCAAGTGAGGGGAGCAATAGCCATCCCGGATAAGCGACAATGTTGGTCAATACGTGTTTGCCGAATCCAAAGTATGAAGCCGCCGAACCGTCGCTATTGCCCAAAATCAATCTAATCAAAAGATATAAAACAGTGATTCCAATGAAACCGATTCCATAAAGAGCCGGCCGCTTTTTTTCGCGGATTTCATAAAGCCAAATTCCCGCGAATAGAAATATCGAGAAGCAGACAATATCCTCCACGCATAGCAAACCAAGACCGAAACAAAAATAGCTTGCCGATATATTCTCTCGTTTGAATCCCCGAATCGCTTCATTGTAGTGATACAAAGTCAGCAATACGCAAATTCCCGCCAGCAGGCGAACAATCCCATACAGCCAGAGCACCGCCTCAAAATGCTGAAAATATATTCCGAAAAATAACGCCGCCAGGGCCGCCGTGTTTTCATCATATAATCGTTTGGCGAATTTATACAGCAAAGCTATCGCCAATAGATGCAATAGGATATTTAGCAGGTACCATAATCCGGCGATTTCATCTAAAAACCAGTAACGTATATAGAGAACCAGATTCACCAGAGGCCGAAAATTAGCCGGATTCTCCATCCAGATTAAACCATCGAAACTAATTCCTTTCCGGACGATTTCTAATACCATGAAATCATCAGTGTGAAAATCGTTTAATATCAAAGGCAAGTGAACGGCAAAGATAATCAAAAGCACGCCCATCAATTTGTAATTACTAAAGAAAAATTTACTGATTAATTGCCGTCGCATTTTTTTTATGATAAATTATTCCGGCGTTAGATGCAACTTCTTAAAGCACTAAGTGGAGGAATAATGAAAAAGACAATTGCCACCGACAGGGCGCCTAAAGCAATCGGCCCATATTCTCAAGGAGTAGTATTCGAAAAGTTAGTTTTCGTATCCGGACAGATTCCAATCGATCCCGCCACCGGCGAATTGGTGGGCGGCTCAATCGAGAATCAGGCTCATCGGGTTTTCAAAAATATCGAGGGCGTTCTGAAAGCGGCTGGAAGCGACTTGAGCAAAGTCCTTAAGGTCGTAATATTCTTGAAAAACATGGATGATTTCGCTAAAATAAACAAAATATATACCGAATATTTTAAGGAGCCATTTCCGGCGCGCGCGGTGGTGGAAATATCGCGCTTGCCCAAGGACGCAATAATAGAGGCGGATGCAATCGCGTATAATTAATCGGAGTGTGGGATACGGACAAAATCAGAAAAGAAAATCCAGCGAACAAACAATTAACTTTTTTCAAGGAGTTTTAATGAAAACAAAACTGGCGGTTGGCCTGATTGTCCTGGCGCTGGCCTCATCGGCTCTGGCGCTCGGCGACATTTCGATTGGTCCTTATTACGGGATGAATATTCCTATTGTCAACGAGGAAATCAAGTCGGGCGGGATGTTCGGTATTCAGGCGAAATTTGCGCCGATTTCGTTTTTGGCGGCCGGGCTGCATTTTCAATCGCGCAATTATGGTGATCCCTCGGCGGAATTATTCTACGGTTCCGATACCAAAGACGGCGGCAAGCTACAATCGTTCGGTATGGATGCTTACCTCGGTAAAACCAGCGGTATCGGACCTAATTTTTACTTGATGGCCTCGATTGGGTCGTACAAATGGACACGGGATAATATGGAAGATATATCCAAGACGGCGTACGCGTTCGGTCCTGGCGTGGAAATAGTCCTGCCGATAAATCTGGGAATTGAGGGACGCGGCATGTTCGAAGTTGTCCCGACCGGCGATAAAGGTTCCTGGAAAAGTTTCATGTGGTTCATCGGGCTGAATTATCATATCGGCCTGGGCGCAATGTAGGATAGGAGGCTGAAATGAAAAGATATTTCATGATACTGGGTTTTGCCGCTATCGCCGCCTTGACCGTTTCAGGTTGTCTGTTGACGATCCAAAAAACCCTCATCGAGGATATCAATATCGGCAACACAACAAACAACAACGTAGCCAGATACTGGGTTGACCTGTACACTAACGAGGATTACGCCGACAATTTCGATAAGATAAAAAGTGTCGACGTGGTCAGTTTCGTGGCCAAGATATACAACCTGGGAACTTCCGCCAACAAAGCCGAACTATATGTCTCGGCCGATACGATTCCCGTTAATATCGACTCTATACAAGCTCGCGCAACCAGAGTCTTCGTCTCGCCCAGCATCGCCGCGGGGGACTCGGCGCTGATAACCTGGAACGAAAGCCATAAGTATATCCAAAACGAGGACGTGTTGAAAGATTTCGTTTTGAACCGGGGCCGGTTCTGGGTTTATGGAATAGCCGACAGCACCCCGTTTTCTCACCGAATTATCGCCCAGATGGTGGTCACGATTACCGCCGGTAAATAATCACCGCGGAGCTCCGAAAATACCCGACCGCCGGTTAACTACCGGCGGTTTTTTATCGCCTGATTCGTTCCGTTTTTCCTTACCCAAAATCGTACTGTTTGATAATATAAAAAAGGACCCCGAAGTTGAAACCGGCGGCAGCAATTGAGACTGCAGTCGTCTCAATCGTCGTCCCTGAATATGCGTTATATTTTACGCTTAACTACGGCTATGAGTGGCTGAAGCGTCCCGGAAAGTTAGCAACCCTCAAAATTGATATGACCGTATTAAACAAAGCGGCGTCCGGTATGTTAAAATCATTATTCGTATACCCGCAGTCAAAAGGTCGATAGCCACTATCAAGCAATCCGCCATGTTTAACAAAGTCGGGTTCCGATTGATTTTAAAGTGATGATACCGATTGCCGTCTATTTAGAGAACGACCGGAAAATTGTTTTCCCGGTCACAGTCGATAAGCCGGTCAAAGATATTCGGCTGCCTATATTGTCGAAAAAGCCGAATCGGGTTGTTTTTAACCACCATGCCGCCGTGCTTTGCTGGGGCAACCAATAATAATTATTGCAAAAACTTGCCCGGATTAGTATTTAGTAGTGGGAATAGAGGGTATTACTATGCAATATTCAATCGTTCCAATGGAAGAAAAACACAAGCCCGGGGTGGTGGCGGTATTTAATTATTATATTCAGAACAGTTTTGCGGCTTTCCCAAGCCGGCCATTGCCGGAACAGATGCTCGATAAGTTCGTCGATATAGCCAAAGCCTATCCGGCTGTCAGCGTGCTCGATGAGACAGGCAAAGTAGTGGGGTTTGCGATGCTTCGGCCATACTATTTCGAAGACTCGATGAAGCGCACCGGCGAAATTAGTTATTTTCTCATGCCGGAGGCTACCGGCCAGGGAATCGGCAGCATGATACTGAAGCAGTTTATCGAGCGGGCGAAACTGATGGGGATTGATAACATTCTGGCCTGTATCTCATCGCGTAATATCGAAAGCATCAATTTCCACAAAAAGCATGGGTTCGAACAGGTGGGTCTGTTCAAGCGGGTGGGGCGCAAGTTCGACCGGGATTTCGATATTGTTTGGATGCAGAAGATGATATGATTGGGTGGGAGTATTCGCTGATAAATTGAGCGTATCCCCGCGTTAAGTTGACACGACATTCATTATATAAACTATAGTCTTTTTTTGCTGGAGTTGACAGGGAACCGTCGGTTGAGTACATTATCTTCCTCAAGCTTGACCCACTTGCCATCGCTGGAGTTGACAGGGAACCGTCGG
>JAAYTW010000064.1 GCA_012517955.1 Candidatus Zixiibacteriota bacterium
AAACCATCGGGCTCGGCGCCATGGATTTTGTTTCGGTTGAGCCGTTTGCCAAATTTGGGGAAATAAATAATCCCAACGGATTCGTGTCGCTCTCGTCAATGACACCGGCGGCCGACGACCCAATCGACGCCAGGATAAAAATCCGCACCAAATACGGCAAACTGGGCGAGGGGATTCAGACGAATCCCTTTAAAAGGCCGCTTATACAAATTGAGCCGGGTGCCGTATTTAACACCGGCTCGAAACCGAAAGAGTTTTATGGCCGAATCGTGGAAAATATCGCGCCGGGGAACCCCGAAGCGGTTCAAAACTGCTATACTCTGGCGGTCCCCTGCGTGATTCCGTGACAGCCCGCGTTCTTTGACAACTTAATATTTCCCCCTAAGGGAAAAATAAACCGCCGGTATGTTCGTAGAGCCGCCTTATCAGGGCGAACCCTTTCCCGAATTGTTAATCAAGATTTACATAGGACCCTATTCTGCCGATGATATATCAAAAACCCCAAAAAGGCCCATCAGTATTTTTATGGCCGCCGACAAACCGAGGGAAAGGGTCATATATATGCCGAACCTGTATCTGACAGAACAAGGAGCCGTTCTAAGAAAAACCAGCCGCAGTCTTCGCCTTGAAAAGGAAGGAAAGCAAATAGCCGAAGTCGAAATCAGTAAGCTTGACAATGTTCTGGTTTATGGAAATATCCAGGTGACGATTCAAGCGCTCAGGCTTCTTCTGGAAAACGGAATAGAATTATCGCTGCTGTCTGAATCCGGAAAACTCTACGGGCAATTGACGCCGCCGTTTTCGAAAAATATCTTTTTGCGCAAAAGGCAATTCGAATTATTCAGCGATGAACGAAGTTGTAAATTGCTGGCTGGACCTCTGATAAAAGCGAAAATATTGAATTCCATCGAGGTTCTGCGCCAATTCTCATGGCATATCGACGGGCTAAATTATGATTCCGAAATCGGCGAATTGACGAGGATGGCCGAGCAAGCTGAATCCGCTCCGCATTTAAGAACCCTGATTGGAATCGAAGGCGCCTCCGCCAAAATATATTTCGGCGCTTTCGGCAAAGCGTTTAAAGACAACACCCTTTTTAACGGGCGAAGCAAACAGCCGCCACGGGATCCGGCAAATGCCCTGATGTCGTTCGGTTATGTGCTTATAACCGCCTTGATTCAATCGCACCTGGAGGCTGTGGGTTTCGACCCCTATCAGGCTTTTTACCATAGTTTGACCTATGGCAGACCCTCTTTGGCCTTGGATATCCTGGAGGTTTTCCGGGCTCCCGTCGCCGACAGGTTTGCCGTCAAGATGTTTAATTTGGGCGTATTTAAACGAGAAGATTTTAACGATTCCAATGTGGAGGGGTTCCGTTTAAAGCCGGAAGCCATAAAGAGGTTTTTTCTGCGTTGGGATGAGTGTTTGAGAAAGATGGACATCCTGAAAATTATCCGCGAACAGGTGGATTCGTTGCGAAAAGCCTGTCTCGGCGAAATAAAAACCCCCGAATATTATCTTTTCAAGGCAAAGTAAATGTACTATTTGGTATCATACGATATCGCCGATAACAAGCAGCGAGGCCGGGCCGCCAAGATACTCGACGATTATGGTTCGCGGGTGCAAAAATCGGTTTTCGAAATCGCCGGGCTTTCCGATGAAATGTGGAAAAACTGCTTGGCAAGGCTCAATAAATATGTTAAATTGGGCGACGAAGATTCGATTAGGATTTATTTGATGTGCGAAACGTGTCGCGGAAAGGTTCAAGTTATCGGCAAAGGGCCGGCGCCCATGGAGTCGCCCGACGTTATTATAATATAACGGACTTAAAACCGTCGGCTGCGGCTTTTCGGCCCCCCTTTTTCGGGGCGGCTAACTTAATTACTTATAATGAATTAACGCGGCGGCGAATAAATTGCGCTTGCCCAAAAGCAAGATTTTTGGCAGGTTTTTATAAAGGGGGATATAAGCTGTTGGTTAAAAAAGGAATAGAATGTTTGCCCTAAGAATAGATTCCCTGATGAATAAG
>JAAYTW010000065.1 GCA_012517955.1 Candidatus Zixiibacteriota bacterium
GGCTAGCATCAATGATGCGCGAATCTCTTGACCTCTCGTATTCGCAGACGATTAATATTCAGGATATCCTGACCGAAATCCAGGGGCAAATCGAATTGGCAAAACCGGATTACCTAACCAACCCCGAAATAGCCAGAGATAACGCGGCTGATTTTCGTATGGCCGTTGATGAGAAAATCAAATCAGTGTTAAGCGAACACCAAAAAAGCAAATACGACCAAATGAAAAGCGGTTTATTTAAAATCGTTCTAAAGCATAGTAGACCTTATCAGATGTAAAACCGAGTTTCGTTTAATACAGCGGAAGTCAGTAAAAAACTCCCCGACTTCACCCTCCAAACGCACAACGGCCTTTACCCGGGCCAGAAAAGGGCGATGCCGACCACGGTCGCCCTTTTCCATTGCCTATGCATAAAAGAACCCCCCTTCCCAGCACGGGAAGAGGGGTTTTTCAGGAATCGGGGATGTGTTATTTGCTTTGGGATGGAATTATTTTCATTGGCTCAACCGCCTTGTCCCCATCGCGATTGATAGCCGGAGGTAACACTAATGGCGGAGTCCAGCGGCACCATTTCAGAGCAGGTTGGATAGATTTGAAATAAGCGACCAAGAAAGTGATATCCGAGCCTCTGAATTCGCAGTTGCCGTTGACATCGCCGGCCGCGTATAGCCAGTTTTGGGTCGAATCGTTCCAGCATGAATCAGGCGGTTGGCTTCCGATGCCTTTGAAATAGCGGACGCCATAGGTGACATCGCCGCCGATTACAACATCATCGCCATTGATATCGCCCGGTTTATAGGCGCAAGGTATCGGTTGCCGCGGTGATACGATAACGGCGGCTTCGATTTCGGTGTAAATTGCACCAACCATAGGCTCGATTTGTGGACATGACCAGGGCAAAGTTACCATAAACATACCGCCGTTCTGGTTCATGTAACGGCTTAATAGATACGGGCTGTGCCAGTAAGCATGTTCCAACTCCCACAATCCGCCGGGGCTGCAAGGAGGTACGCCGATATCATAAATATCATGCGAGCCGCTGACGCCATCGTTGTGGCCAGTAGGATGGATATGATTCAGCCCGCGTAGTACGCCGCTGCAGATACCCATCTCGAAATTATCGGCGTCAGGATCAGAGATGCCGATTAGGCCTTCCTGTTCGTTGACTCCAGCGACTGTCACATAATGGCCGCCGGTCCTGCGCCAGCTGACCAGCCATTGCCCTGGTCCGACAGGGATAACTTCTTCGATGTACCAGAACCCGAGTAATAGTGTCACATCCTGACTGCGGATGATTTCCGCCGCTATCGTGTCGAATGTGGGTTGCTTGATTGTATGTTCATAGAATAAGGTGTCAAGGTGCATCATCTGGATATACTGGTGGATTCCGGCCTGCATGGTATCGACATCGGTTCCGGGGTTGGCTGTGGCGTTGGTTTTCATCAGCAGAGCCATTACCTGGATGAACCCTATAGGATTATGTGGATAGAATCCGGGCATTATAATCTGCTTATCCGGATATTTCCCCTGATA
>JAAYTW010000066.1 GCA_012517955.1 Candidatus Zixiibacteriota bacterium
GTGGTAGGCGCTTGCCCGGAGGCGATTATTTCATTGACTTCAGGAATACTGGCGGTGCCAAGCGAGAATATCAAAAGCACTAAGCCGAGCAAGAATCCCATGTCGGCGAACTTCGTCGTAACGAAGGCTTTCTTGCCGGCATCAGCGGCGACTTTTTTCTCGAACCAGAATCCAATAAGCAAGTACGAGGTCAACCCTACTAATTCCCAGAAAACCAATATCAGGATATACGAACCGGCCAGCACCAGGCCTAGCATCGAGAAAGTGAACAGCGATAAATACGAGTAGAAACGGGAGAATCTTGGGTCTCCGTGCATGTAGCCGAGCGAATAGATATGCACCAACGATGAGACGATTGTTACGACAATCAACATCACCGCGGTTAAGGGGTCGACAAATATCCCAACAGGGATTTTAAAATTCGACCAAGTCAACCAATCAAACGATAACTGGAAAGGTTCGGGATTAGCCAGAACTTCAAATAACACGCCAAACGAGAACAAGCAGGATATGATGACCATCGCAATGGCGAAATAGCTGGATAGCTTTTCGTTTTTCGACATGAAGAACACAATCATGACAAATGACAGGAGCGGGAAAAGAGGTATCAGCCAGCTTAAATTAACCATCGTAATCCTACCATTTCATGAAATTAATCTTGTCGACTTCGATTCCCTTGAAATTGCGATATAAAAGCATCACAATAGCCAGACCGACAGCCGCCTCCGCCGCCGCCACAGTGATAATGAAAACGGCGAAAATTTGTCCGGCCATAGCTTGGGGGGCGACATATTTGGCGAACGCGACAAAATTGACGGCCGCCGCGTTGAACATAAGTTCGATAGACATCAGGATACCAATCGCGTTGCGGCGAGTAAGCAAACCGAAAATGCCGCAGGCGAATAGAATCGCGCCGAGTATTAAAAAATGCAATAAGGCAGGCTCATTCATTTGGTATCTCCAGATTTTTCGCGTCTGCCGATAATAATCGCGCCGACCAACGCCACCAGCAATACAACCGATACGACTTCGAACGGGATTACATATTCCGACATTAAAAGCTTCCCGATTTCGAAAATTCGGTCTTCGGGGAGTTGGCCGCCGCTGACCGGCCAGGCGGTTTTCGCTAAGGCGACAACCGATAATACGAAAAATATAAACGTAATCAACGAAGCCGGAATAACCTGCTCGTTTACCTGACGAAGACTGCGGCTGAACAACTGATGGGTAAGCATTATCGCGAATATCATTAAAATAGTGATGGCACCCACATAGATGAGCACTTGAACGGCCGCCAGGAATTCGGCGTTAAGCAGTACATATATTCCGGCAACAGAGAAAAACGTCAACACCAAAAACAAAGCCGAGTGGAATATATTTTTCATGGTCACGACCATAATTGCCGAACCGGCGGCGAGAATAGCCAGGATATAAAATACGAGCAAATTCATCAAGCCTCCTCCCCCTTAGGCGGGTCAGACGGCGCCGCGGATTGCGGTTTGGTTTCGGTCGTTTCGGATTTGGCCGCGGGTTTTTTGGCGACCGATTTACGCTTCTTTTCGTATTTAACGTTACGGCCGAGTTCTTGAAGCTTTTCTTTTTGGAAAATCAGGCTTTCTTTATCGAAAGTCGCGAATTCATATAAACCGGTTAACTTAATCGCATCGAAATTGCAGGCTTCCTCACATAGACCACAAAAACAACATATCGTGTTGTTTACTTCAAATGTTTTCGGATATCGTTTATTGGTGGTCTCGTTTTTGGCCTGTGTAATCGTAATGGCGGCCACGGGACAAGCTTTCTGGCAAAGCAGGCAAGCGGTGCAATTCAGTTCGCCGGTATCCGGATCGGAAAGCAATACCACGATACCGCGGGAACGTTCGGGCATCGGCCATTTTTCCTTGGGATACTGCAGGGTCACTGCTCTTTCGGGCAGATATTTGGCGGTGGTTTTTAGTCCCAGTAAGAGATTATATATACCGCTGAAGAATTCTTTAAAGTATCCCATATTAGAAAATCGTAATTCCGATTGCCGTTAAAATTATATTTATGAATGAAATCGGTAACAGGACTTTCCAAGCAAAAGACAACAGATGGTCAACTCGCAAGCGGGGGTAAGTCCACTTAAACCACATTATAACGAACACAATAAAAAGCGATTTGCCCAAAAACCATACCCAGGAGGGTATAAAGGCCAAGGCCGGCAACGGCGGATTCCATCCGCCCAGAAATAAAGTTGTTGTTACCGCGCCGACTGTGAACATATTCAGAAATTCGGCCAGAAAGAACATGGCGAATTTCATACCGGAGTACTCGATATTGAAACCGGCCACCAGCTCTTGTTCGGCCTCTGGAAGGTCAAACGGAGTGCGGTTCAATTCGGCGGTCGAGGCAATCAAATAAATGCAGAAACCGATGAACTGCGGCCAGACATACCATTTCCAAATATAGGGACCTTGCAGTTCGACGAATTTCCCCATCGACAACGTTCCTGCCATCATAACAACGCCGAGGATAGATAGAGTCAGGGGAACCTCGTAAGATATAATCTGTGAGGCTGACCGCATGCCGCCCAGTAAAGCATATTTGTTATTAGAAGCCCAGCCGGCCATAAGCAGCGACAAGGTGGTGAATGTAGTAATTGACAGAATATAGAGAATTCCGATATTAACATCGGCGGCCAGCATCCCTTTACCGAACGGAATCACGGCATAAACGGCGAAACAGGCGGTGAATACCACGATGGGCGCCCAATAATGCACTTTACGGTCGGCGTTGGCCACGATGATATCTTCTTTTTGCAGAAGTTTCAAAGCATCAGCTATGGTTTGCGCCCAGCCGTGCCAGCCGGTCATCATCGGGCCAAGGCGATCTTGAATATGGCCGGATACCTTACGTTCCATCCAGATAAGATATAGGGCCATAAGCATCAGGAAAGCGAAGATAGCCACGGCAATCAGAAGGATTAAGATGATATCGATAATAATCTGGGGCAGACCGAGCGAGTTCGAGATAGAGGTGACAATACCGCCTACCCATTGGATGATACCGGTAAGTTCAAGCATCAGCGATCAACCTCCGGCAAAACGACATCCAGGGAACCGAATATTGCCACCAAATCGGCGATTTTCCAGCCGCGCGATAGATAACGCAACACTTGCAGATTACCATAAGACGCCGTGCGGATTTTCACGCGATACGGCTTGGTCGAACCATCGGACACAAGATAGTATCCCATCTCGCCCCGGGGAGCTTCGATGCGGGAGATTACCTCACCAGCGGGCGGCTTGAATACACCAGGCACTTTGGCCTTGATTTCCCCCTCCGGAAGCCCATCAAGGGCCTGATTGATAATCTTACAGGATTCGCGCATTTCCTGAACTCGCACCATGTATCGATCCCACACGTCGCCTTTGGTTCCGAGCGGGACATTGAAATCGAATTTTTCATAAGATGAATACGGTTCCACTTTGCGTAAATCCCAGTTATGGCCCGAACCGCGAATAGTCGGACCTGAAGCGCCGTATTCGAGACCGACAGCGATAGGCAAAATGCCGATATCTTTAGTGCGGGTCAAGAATATCGGATTGTAGGTAAATAGTGCTTCGTATTCATCGACTTTTTTTAAAAACACCTTCGTGAAGTTTTTGCAACTTTGATAAAATTCCGGCGGAAGGTCTCTGGAAACGCCGCCAATTCTCATGTAATTATAGGTCAAACGTTGACCGCAAGTCATTTCGAACAGGTCGAGAATCCATTCGCGTTCTCGGAATGTATAGAGGAACGGCGTGAAAGCGCCTAAATCAAGCGACATGACACCCAGATAAATAAGATGCGAGGCGATACGATTAAGCTCGGTCATCAAAACACGCAAGTATTGTGCCCGCGGGGGAACTTCGATACCGGCCAATTTTTCGACGGCCAGCGCCCAGGCCAAATTACAGGGCATCGAGGCGCAATAATCAATCCTATCGGTAAACGGCATAAACTGGGCGTAGGTGCGGTTTTCGGCGATTTTTTCGATAGAGCGGTGCAGATAACCGACATGCGGAGTCAGGTCTTCGATAAATTCTCCGCGGAGCTTGAGCACTAGCCGCAACACGCCGTGTGTCGATGGGTGTTGCGGGCCCATATTAAGAAGGAATTCCTCCTCGGACAACTGGATATTTTTAGTAACGTCAGTCATCGCCGCCTTTTGTTTTATCCGGCATAGGAATAAAATCCGGGCCGGTCCAGCCTTTTCTCATAGGGTAGCCATAATTCCAATCATCATAAAGTAACAACGGCCGCGGGTCGGGATGGCCTTCGAACTGGATTCCAAATAGCTCCATCGCCTCCCTTTCATACCAATTGGCCGCCTCCCAAACGGTCGTGGCGGTCGGCGCTTTGGGATTATCATGAGGAAGTTTTACTTTCAGGACAAGCTCGTGTTTGTGTTTATGTGATGATAAGGTTAGGGCGATTTCAAAACGGTCGTCCGGATAATGAACGCCTCCCAATTGGAAAAGATATTCGAAACACATGTCAGGATCAGTTTTCAGGAATTCGCAGACCTCGATATATTTTTCTATAGATACGTAAATGAATGGTTCTGGATTTTTGGTTTTCTGAATCTCAATCGCTGAACCGAATTTTTGGGTTATTTTATTCTCGATTTGTTCTTTGTTCATTGCCTAAACCATTTTGCTGTCGCTGGCAAAATCTTTGAGTTTCTGCGAATAGATTTTTTCGCGCATTTTCAGGCAGCCCTGTAAAAGAGATTCAGGTCGCGGTGGACAACCGGGAATATACACATCGACCGGTATAACTTTGTCGACGCCTTTGAGCACCGAGTAGCAATCATAATAGAATGGACCGCCGTTGGTGGCGCATCCACCCATAGCCAGAACGTACTTAGGTTCAGCCATCTGGTCGTAAAGAATTTTCACGCGCTTCCCCATTTTGTGGGTTACGGTGCCGCAGACCATCATTAAATCGGCCTGGCGCGGCGAGGCGCGGAAAAACATCCCGAGACGGTCGAAATCATAACGTGAGGCGCCGGTGGCCATCATCTCAATAGCGCAACAAGCCAAGCCGAACAGCAGATACCATTGCGAGCTTGCCCGCGACCAGTTGAGCGCGCTCTCAAGCGATGTCGTTACGACCGAACCGCCGGGAAATTTTTCGATATATAATGGCGCTTTTTCTATGATTCCCATGTAAGGGCTCCTTTTTTCCAAGCGTAGGCCAGGCCGGCTATCAGGATAGCGATAAAGATAAGCATCTCTATCAAAGCAAAAAGTCCCAGCTGTTTAAAAGCAACGGCCCAGGGAAATAAAAAGACAACTTCAACATCGAATATTACGAATATCAAAGCATAGATGTAAAACCCGACATTGTACTGAATCCAGGCGCCGCCCATCGGAGCTTCGCCGCATTCATAATTTTCCAGTTTGGTTTTGTTGGGTCGCTGGGGACGCAACAGGCCGGCGAAGAAGATAGTAAATATAACGAATACTATTCCAAAGAGAATGAAGATTCCGATTAAACCGTAGCCGTAATCCACACTAATTCATCCCGACGCTTGTGATGCTTTTCACGTGAACACATTTCATAATGCCGCTTATTAAAACAATTATAACTTTGTTGTCAAGAATAAATTGGCAAAAATAATGAAAGCGGTAATATTCTGGAATCAGGAAATCAATAAACCTTATGCCGTCAACGTGAACCCTTCGCCTCGGTCTCCGGCCTTTCATCTATATGAATTTCGGCAATAAGTATATACGGGCGATTTCAGGCAATACCCCGCGGAAATTCAATATGATAGTATTATAAGACAAGACAGGAGTATTCGATGAGCGCGCAAATATCTATCACTATTGCGGCCGGTTAACAAGCAAGCGCGGCGATTTGACGATGTCATTAACAAGCCCGATTATGAGACACCCAATAACGAGGATGGTTTATATTTAAGTTGATTTACAGAATATATAAAAACCTTGCTCCGAATAAGCCGCGAATATTTACCGATATGCCTCGAATCGCCGTAAATTACTATTTTGGGGGAAACCGGTAAATCACCGAATTGATATTCATTCCCGCGCCGACTGAGGCAAACGCGATTGTGGAGCCTCCGGTCAGCTCGTGGCCATCAATTTTGCCTTTAAGAAGCAAATCAAGTAAAGTTGGAAGCGTGGCTACCGAACTGTTGCCCAGCCAGGAAATGGTCATCGGCATAATATCGCGGGGGGATTCTTTGGCGCCGCAGAGTCTTAATAGGCGTTTCAAAATCGCCTCATCCATTTTTTCATTGGCTTGGTGAATCAGGATTTTCTTGATATCTGAAATCGGGACTCCGGCTTTATCGATACTTTCTTTGACAACCAGCGGCACGGTTTTTATCGCGTATTCATACAAACTGTGGCCATCCATTTTAAGATACAGCTCATCCCCTTTGTGATTAGGATCGTAAGATTTTCCCATCCAGAGCATATAAGCATGGTCGATAGTATCTGAGCGCACGGCATGCGATAGAATACCCATCGGTTGAGATGATTCGACTGCTTCCAGGATAGTCGCGCCGGCGCCGTCAGCATAAATCATGCTATCACGATCGGCAGGATCGGCGATTCGGGATAGGGTTTCGGCCCCAATAACCATCACCTTTTTGCAATCGCCCGATTTTAGATAATAGTCGGCTTGGATGACTCCTTGGAGCCATCCCGGGCAACCAAACGGCAAGTCATAGGCGATTGTTTTAGGATTGATTATCCCGAGCCTATGTTTGACGCGGGCGGCCAAAGAGGGCACCATCTCAGAGTGGCGGTTGGCGGCTTTGATATCGGCGAAGTTATGGGCGACGATTATATAATTGAGGGTCTCTCTATCGATACCGGACGATTTGAGGCAATCTTCGGCGGCAAAATAAGCGATATCTGACGCTACAAGATCATCCGTTACAAAACGGCGTTCTTGGATTCCGGTTATCTCTTGAAGTTTTCGAATTGTTTCATCGTTGGGATATTTTAGAGGCTCGCCATTGGAATCATAAAACTTGTTCTGGAGGAAATCGCTATTATATATACGCCGGGTGGGAATATAGCTTCCGGTTCCACTAATAACCGAATAAAAATGATTGTTCACGGATGCTTACCTTGGTTGAAGTTAAATTTCATAATTAATCAAAGTAACAAATTCAATGGCCATTGTCAAATATTCTGATTGAATTATTTCGCCTAACTGGTAAAATGCAATGTTTTTTGAAGAACTAATATTGATATTATGCGGTTCTTGTAAACAGGATTAATTGACAAACAAGACGGGCGGCACAATCAGCCCAATAAAAAAGTGATGGAGGATTTAAAATGGCAATTCGTAACGCTAGCGCGGTTTGGGAAGGGAATCTCGCGGCAGGCAAAGGTTCGATGAAACTTGGCAGCGGGGCTTATGAAGGCCCATTTACGTTCGCATCCAGATTTGAAAACGGCAAAGGCACCAATCCGGAAGAGCTGCTCGGAGCGGCGCACGCCGGATGTTTCTCGATGGCGTTATCGCATGGTTTATCCGAAGCCGGTTTCGTTCCGACAAAGGTTTCCACCACCGCAAAGGTCCATCTCGACAAGGTGGCAACTGGTTTCAAAATTACCCTGATTGAGCTTCATTGTGAGGCGTCCGTGCCCGGCATCGATGAAGTA
>JAAYTW010000067.1 GCA_012517955.1 Candidatus Zixiibacteriota bacterium
TCGATTGCTTGGAGGCGTCCACCTGGAACACATCGGCGCCATCGATACCCGCCTTGCCCGCCAAATCCAACAGCTGGGTCTTGAGTTGCTGGTCCTGAAGCGGCTTGAAATCGTTGAACAGCGGCGCAATAAGCACCGGCGCCACCACAATCATCAAGATAACGAACGGAATCGCCCCAATCGAAAACACCAGCCACCAGCGACGGGGAAATCGCTTTATCAAGAAATATATAAATCCGAACGCCAGCGCCATCATGACATAGCTAATCGGAATCGCTTTGGCCCAATCGCCAAACCAGGACCCCACCGTTTGATTCGACAGCGAATAGTTATGTTCGACAATATAATCACGGAAAAAATCCAAAGGCAGACTGACAACGGTCAGGAACACGAATAGAATAAGAAGATACATCAGAAACTGAACCGATTTGCGGCCCGATATCTTTTCCGCTATATCCAGAAACCGTTTCGATAAGCCGGTGAACAGGATAACCAATAGTAGCGCCCATTGGAAAAAATCGTATAAAAGCGACCACTTGAAGCTAAACGATGAATACTTGTTCAGAAGCTCCCGACGTTGCGGTGTTACCGGGAATATTGTATCGGTTGCCGCTCCCGTTTCCGATTGCGACTGGGTGGTTACTACTCCGGTTGCGGTTGCCGAATCCACCGCGACTTTCATGGTATCGGCTATCGCATCCGATGTTGTCGTTGCGCTATCCGCCCAAATCGGTATTACGCCGAATAAGATTATTGCCGTAATTATTGCCACATACTTGTTCATCGTTGTTCCTTTTCGATTATTCTATCGTTGTCATGCCGAACTTGATTCGGCATCCAGGATTATATCGTATCTCTTCCCGCGCAGGGCAAGGCTTGACTTTTCTCAAAAAAAATATTTCTACCATCCACGCGTAGGGGCAAGGCATGCCTTGCCTTTACAACGAAACATCATGCTCGAGTATGTTGTAGGTCAAGACCCTTGTGGTCTTGACATACATTCTTCCGGCGTCAGGTACGGAGACCTGACGCCACCCAATATTGTGCGGTCGGGTCTCCGCACCCGACCGTACTATTTATTCTATCGGTTTGATTTCGATAATGGACTTTTGACCGCCTAAATAATACCGAGCGCTCGAATAGGGCCATTGTGTTATTTCCCCGACTAATCCCGCCTTCACCGGATTATTATGTATATAATTTAATTTTGTCAAATATGTTCTCATAGACCTTAAGGCTAAGTCGTCAAATCTATCTTGCCATAATTTCGTTTGTATGCCCGGGATTATATTCTTAAATTCGAACACGGATCGTTTTTTTAAGTCTCTCATATAATCACTTATCGATTTGTTTTCCGGTATCGAGATTAAAAGATGAAAATGGTTAGGCATCAGGACATATCCATGAATAATGGCGTTATCGCGTTTTTTGTAATACTCTATTAATTGGGCTAATCTATCATATTGCTTTGGCGATTGAAAATAACGAATATGCCTATAAGTTGATGTAGTTATAAAAAATGTACCGGATTTTTGTAATGACCGATATCTTAATGGCATAGTGAACTTCCGGCGTCAGGTATGGAGACCTGACGCCACCCAATATTGTGCGGACGGGTCTCCGCACCCGACCGCTGTAATAATATAATCCTCAAGACCACGGGGGTCTTGACCTACAATCAGCCTGCTTCCGGCGTCAGGTACGGAGACCTGACGCCACCCAATATTGTGCGGTCGGGTCTCCGCACCCGACCGCTGTAATTATTTTTTCCGAAAGCGCCATCAATCGCGCCTCTACAAATCTATCTCTTCCCCTTCTTTTCCTCTTTCGAAGTCTCGACTGGCTCGACTTTCTTGCCTTCATCATCGTTGCTCAAGTCAAAATGCGCCCTAATCTTGGCCTCAATTTCCATCGCTATCGGCGCGTTCTCTTCCAAAAACGCTTTCGAATTATCGCGCCCCTGCCCCAGTCGGATATCCCCATACGAGAACCAGGTGCCGGTTTTCTCGATTACGCCGATATTCGATCCGATATCTATCAACTCGCCGAAACGCGAAACCCCTTTGCCGTAGATAATATCAAATTCGGCCTCCTTGAACGGCGGCGCTACTTTGTTTTTCACGACTTTAACCCGTGTTCGCGATCCGGTCACCGTCTCGCCATCCTTGATTGTGGCGATTTTACGGATATCGATACGGACGGATGAATAAAATTTCAAGGCATTGCCGCCGGTGGTGGTTTCCGGATTGCCGAACATCACCCCGATTTTCATGCGTATCTGGTTGATAAAAATGACGCAGGTTTTCGATTTCGAAATTGTCCCGGCCAGCTTGCGAAGCGCCTGCGACATCAGCCGCGCCTGCAAGCCCATATGCGAATCCCCCATTTCGCCTTCGATTTCGGCTCGCGGCACCAACGCCGCCACCGAATCTATCACAATCATGTCGATTGCTCCCGAACGCACCAGCGTCTCGGTGATTTCCAGCGCCTGTTCGCCGGTGTCCGGCTGTGATATCAGCAGGTTGTCGATATCGACCCCCAGCGCTTTGGCGTAAACGGCATCCAGAGCGTGTTCGGCGTCGATAAAGGCCACCACGCCGCCCAGTTTTTGCGCCTCGGCGATTGCGTGCAGAGCCAGGGTGGTTTTCCCTGATGATTCCGGGCCGAATATCTCGATTACTCGGCCGCGCGGAAGGCCGCCAATTCCCAGGGCGATATCGACCCCCAGCGAACCGGAGGAGATGGTGGAGATTTTCGTATCCAGCGGGTTATCGCCAAGCCGCATTATTGAACCTTTGCCGAATTGTCGTTCTATTTGGGTGAGCGCGCCCTCAAGCGATTTCTTTTTCTGGGGGGCCATCTCTGCCATAGGAAACTCCTTTGATAAGATACCTATTTCAAAAATACATTAAAATCGACTCATCGCCGAAATTATACTATATGTATAAGGGAAAGGAAAGAGGAGAATTTAA
>JAAYTW010000068.1 GCA_012517955.1 Candidatus Zixiibacteriota bacterium
CTAAAATTATACGATTGTCACTCAACTTCCGACACGCTGTAACTCAATGTTGCGCTATATTCATAATGATAGATAAGTTGGCTGTCAAGGTATATTTGGGCATTAAACTGGATTTTGGCAGCAAGACAATCTAACTAATTGCGATATAATAGGTTGGTCTTTGAGCTCGCATGTTACGATTTGCGCGGAGATTCAGATTTTTCGATATTTACAGGAACACAACCGCGGCTATAATCGTAATTAGTTTTAGTTATTATGATTAATATGCAAAAAGTACTTGACAAATTTGGCCCAAATAATTATAATATGGGCTAAGCAGAAATGAGAGGATGTTATGAATTTTTCGGGTAAGTTGAGGGGGACGATTATATTTATAGGGATTGCCGCCATCTTTACTTTAATGGGGCTCGTTATCGGGTCAAATTTCGGCGCCGATAAACTTTCAGCCCAGGATAAATCCCAAATCGTAGCAAATCAGACAACCGCAACGCCGTTTGGCAATCACTCGCCTTTCGTCAGCGTAGCCCAGAAAGTCAAACCGGCGGTCGTTAATATCTCAGCTAAGACTATGGTTGAAGACCGATTCCATATGTTTTTCGGCAGGGAGGACGATTTCTGGCGCCGCTTTTTCGGTATCCCCGATGATAATAACCGCACTCCACAGATGCGTAAATCTGAATCGTTGGGGTCGGGATTTTTGATATCGGAGGATGGCTATATCCTGACCAACAACCATGTCGTTAAGGGGGCCGATGATATCTTGGTGAAGCTGTCCGACACAAAAGAATACAAAGCCAAATTAATCGGAACGGATTCCGAAACGGACGTGGCCCTTATTAAAATCGATACCGATGAACCGATGCCTTATCTCAAACTTGGTGACTCCGATTCTATTCTGGTAGGCGATTGGGCGATTGCTATCGGCAACCCGTTCCCGCAATTGGGACTAGACCGCACCCTGACAGTCGGCGTAATATCCGCTTTGGGGAGAACTGGTTTGGTTTTCGGGCAAGACAATCCGGTCTATCAAAATTATATCCAAACCGACGCCTCCATCAATCCGGGCAACTCGGGCGGCCCGTTGGTCGATATCAACGGTAATGTTATCGGAATTAACTCGGCAATCGTCAGCCCTACTGGGAGCAATATCGGAATAGGTTTCGCTGTCCCTATCAACCTGGCCAAGAAAGTGGCGGATCAACTTAGAGAATCAGGCAGTATCACCAGGGGTTGGCTGGGTATATTGCCAAAGGATATAGATAACAATATGGCCGAGGCCATGGGGTTATCATCTAAGGAAGGCGTTTTGGTTGAATCTGTCGAACCGAATTCTCCAGCCGAGGAGGGCGGACTGAAAGTCGGCGATATTATTCTGGAATTTAACGGCACAAAAGTAACCAATGCCCAACAATTCCGATTTTTGGTTGCGGATGCGGGTCCGGGGGCTCGCGTGAACCTTACGATAATCCGCGATAACGATAAGCGGAGTCTTAGTTTCAAGTTAGGCGATAGAAGTAAATTTTTAGCTCAAGCGGCTAATGCAAATGAATCTCAACAAAATAAGAAATGGCTTGGCTTATCGGTTAGCACTTTCACGCGAGAGATGGCCGAAGCCAGGCGAATGGATTTCGAACCCGGAGTAATCATTGACGAAATCGAACCAAATAGTCCTGCCGATGATGCCGGATTATTCACGGGCGATATTATTCTGGAAATTGACCGCCAGCCGGTTAAGACCAAGGCCGATTTTATAAAAATGGCCGAAAAATTGTCCGACCGCACGAAATCGATTCTTTTCTTGATAAAAAGAGAAAAAACCACGATGTTTAAGGCGGTTAGGCCATAAATATTTCGACAAATTTGGAACAAAAGAGGGGTACAGAATGGTATTCACGTTATGGTTCGAATAATTCGGGCCGGTTTTAGTGGACGGAAGTCCAGAGGAGTTCAGTAGTTTGGCAAAGAAGTCAAAGAGATTCCGCGATGAAGACCCATCACTGGATCTCTACCTTCGCGAGATCGGTGAAACCTCGCTATTAACCGCCGACGAAGAAGTGGATCTGGCTAAAAGAATTAGGAGCGGCGATCATGAAGCCCTCGAAAGATTAACCAAAGCCAATCTCCGCTTTGTCGTGTCGGTGGCCAAGCAGTATCAGAATCAGGGTTTATCGCTGGCCGATTTAATTAATGAAGGCAATATCGGCCTTATCAAGGCGGCCAAGCGTTTCGATGAGACCCGTGGGTTCAAATTTATATCCTACGCTGTTTGGTGGATTAGGCAGGCAATCCTGCAGGCGTTGGCCGAACAATCTCGTATCGTAAGGTTGCCGCTTAACAGAGTTGGTACGCTTCATAAAATAGGCAAGATATCATCAAGCCTGGAACAGGATCTCGGTCGGGAACCTTCCCCGGACGAAATCGCTAAAGAACTGGAGCTAACAGAGGTGGAGGTTGCCGATACTTTAAAAATATCCAACTCGCATTTGTCTTTGGATGCTCCCTTTTCCGATTCCGAAGACAATTCGCTTCTGGATGTTTTAGAGGATGAGTTGCAGCCATCGCCGGATGAATGCCTGTTGGATGAATCTCTGCGCATCGAAATTGAGAAGGCGCTTGACACGTTGACGCCGCGCGAGGCCGAGGTAATCAACCTTTATTTCGGTCTCAACCACGAAAAGCCATTGACCCTCGAGGAAATCGGGGCCCGCTTTTCGCTGACCCGCGAACGTGTGCGCCAGATCAAGGAGAAGGCCATTCGCAGATTGCGGCACGCTTCTCGTTCTAAAGCGTTGCGAGCGTACCTGAATTAAAAAACTAAATATGTTTATCTGAAAACGGGCGCGACTGACATAGCGCCCGTTTCTGTTTTAAGTTTGTCATGCTGAACTTGATTCAGCATCCGGGTATTTAGCCAGGGCATAATCCTGGATTCCGGGGCAAGCCCGGAATGACAGGATTATTGTAGGGGCGGCCCTTGCGGTCGCTCGGGCAGGCTTGGCGGGAATCGTAGTGCCCGAGGCATAAAAAAGCGTGTCAGGTCACGGGCTGCGCCCTACGACCTGACACAACCAGAAAGGCACGCAAAAAACGGCAGATGTGGATATCTGCCGGGCACAGAATAAGGA